>JARGFC010000017.1:0-4396 GCA_038397925.1 Treponemataceae bacterium | reverse complement strand
GTGGATATTTTGATGATAAAAATATTGATAACACAGTAGAAATAATTTTTAATGAGATAAATTAGGTATGAAAAAAGCGTTCTTAATAACCTGCATTTTTATATCTATTTTGATAGCAGGCATATTATTTTCAATAGAATGGGAGAGATGGAGAGACAGGCGTTAATGAAACTCAAGAAGCCTGGCAAAATGGGGTAGAGCTTCGAGATGGAACAAAAGTGTGGGACAGTGGTAAAGAATTGGGATCTGATGGACAGACAGGTGTCAGAGTTCATATTGATCGCAAAGGGAATATTCATGGCTATCCGGTTCATCCAGATCAATATTTGAAGGAAAGGTAGGTATTATGTTTAAAACTCCTATAGGATTGTTTAATATAAAAAAAAACGGCAATAATATACCATTTTCTATGGATATATTGAATACAAATTTTTTGAATTTCACTGTAGACGGTCGATACCAAACCAATCTTTCTAATCTCGGTAAAGATGCTGTGCTTGATTTCTATTTAGAGACACGCTACAACATTGAAGTTGAAGACAGAGATAGTGATGAAAGACTATTTTTAACAATGTTTAGCTTGAATAATTTTTATTTTGGTATTGGTGTTGATGGAGATATAGCGGGAATAAAATACGAGTATTTAAATAACGGAATAAGACTAATTATATCTGAGCCTGCCGTTGATTCTATAAATGTGAACATTGCATGGAAAAAAGGACTTGATGAAAAACATTTGCTTGATGTGTGGTATGGGGTTGATCCTGAAATACGCTAACTATTATCTATGGTAGATATGTTGAAGCTAAAAATAAAAAAGGAGTGCGGGAAAGTCAAGCACAAGATGCTTTACATGAACAGGTTAATATGTTATCAAATATACAGGGATATGGGAAAATGGCAAAGAGCAAAGCGTTTCGAGAAGCTGTTATGAAAATGTCTAAAAATATCCAAACTAAAACAACAACAGGTACGTGTGATCAGAAGCAGATGAGGGTTTGGTTTAATTATAATGGGCAAAATTATAGAATTGATATGTTTAACAAAGGTGATAATTTAAAATATTAGAGAATACTATGAATAAAAAACTTGAATTACTTTTAGAGAGTGCAAACAACGATACAAACGATATTGAATCGTTAGAAACTTTGTCTTTAATACTTTATGCAAATTTTTCACGGGTTGATACGATATTTTATTACACTATCCCGGAATATTTTAGAGATGTAAAGGTAAATAAAAATGAGGTTAATGATCTTTTGAAAGAACTCTTTAATATAATTAATATGAAAGGGAAAAATATGGTGCAAGCAATGGAGTGTATTGCTAAAATAAAAGATGATGAAAACAAAGGTTATCAATATGCAGAAAAATTATTTTTACAAGAAGACTGGTCAAAATATCCCGATTTTTTAGTAACATTAATTTTTTTTCTTTCAATACTTGATGATAAATTTAAAAAGCATCTTCCAAAAGTTGTTGAATACTACAAAAAAATTAACGATCCGTATTTCCGCGAATGTGTTGGAAACGAATTAAAGTTTTATGGTTGTCTTTAATATCCCAGTCGCGCCTATAAACGACAAAGCGAAAAAGCACAACGAAAACCTGCCTGGTTTAGGTGGGGTATTTAATGTGGTAAACTTGCAGCTCTACCACTACGGTGGAAATAATCCGATTAAATATGTGGATCCGGATGGGAGAACAACCGAGGATGGTGATGAAGTTACTGTTATTATTTATTATAACAGGGAAGATCAAAAAGAATTTAAAAAAGCGGCGGAAACTGCATCTAATTTGTATTCAAACCGTACTAATACATATTTGATTGGAGTTTATACTGCCGATGACTTTAAATCCCAATGGAGTTTACTAAAGGCATATTTTGATGTAAATAATATGCAAGTTGACAATATGGAAGTTTTTCTTCATGGGGATGCTAATAATTTATACTTTAAAGGCAGTAATTTACATGCAAATGATGTAGCGTTTTTAGATGATTTCCCTTTTTCTGAAAATGCTCAAATGATACTACATTCTTGCAATATTGGAAAGTCTGATTCTGGAATATCACAAGCTTTTGCAAATAAGGAAAATATTACAGTATTTGGACAAGCAGGACATTCGAACTTTTCGTCTAACTTTGAAAAATTTAGCTTTATTTTTTTTGCAACCTCTATTTATTTGGAAGCATATGATAGAACAAAGAATAATCCTAAAGGTGATGGTGCAAGGCTTCCAAGGATAGTTTTTAAAAAGGAGTAAATTATGAATATTTGTTTTCGAGTATTAGGCATAGTCTATATTTTAGGATGTTTAGCCCTATTTTTTTATTGTTTTGTTTTTACGGGTTTATCAAATCATTCATCATTTGATATAACATCCTTTATAATATGGTATGGAGTGGCAGGGTTTATAATAGGACTTATATCAATTTTTTTTACTTCAGAAAGGAAGTTTGGTGTTTTTTTGATTTTACTTGCACTTATAATTTTAATTTTTGCATGTATCTCTAATGTTTTTAATATCATGATTAGCTATGATACATGGGTTAAGCGTGGAATGCCTGAGAAATATACATTTTTGTTTTAATTGGTTTACTTTTTCTTCTACCTAGTTTTTTTGGGGGTATTGGATTTGTTGCAGGAGCTGGTTCCACATCTACTGGTCTTGGTGCAATTCCAGCTGGTTGGGCTTATGCATGGGGAGGCGCGCAAGTATATGACGGAACTATGAAAATTGTTATGGCATTTGATGATATAAGTTATGATGGTGCTATTCAAGAGGCTACAAAAATGATTGCAGAATCAAACGGATTAGATGTTGAAAAGACACAAGCTTTGGCAGCTGCAGGTGAATTTGCTCTTGGTCTGCCTGGACCAAACACAGGTATTAAGGCTGTTGATGCAACAGCAAAAGGATTAAACTATTATGAACTGAAGGAGGTGACTGTCGGTCTTGCTGATGCTTATAGTACGCAGAAAAGTTCTGGTACTAAACTATCACAAAACGAGAGCTGACATATAGTGAATTGGGTGCTGAATATAAAAGGCTTCTCGATCAAAAAACATCTGCCCCTCCAAATTTACATAGTAGAAACGAGATAGAAAAAATAATTAGAGATAAAATTAAAAATGCAAAAAGTGAGATAGAGTATCAAGACGGCTTAAAGTTATTAAAGGAGATTGGGCTATGAAAACTGAATGGGCAGCAACTATCATAACAACTCTAATTGGCATATTTGGATTTGCCATAGACGTTTTAGTACTAGTGGTTTTACCCAAATATGGTGTTAATATTAAAATTGCTGGGTGGTGGAGCCTATTTTTAGGCATTCGAGCGGTGTACTGCTATATATTTAATAAAAGGTATTCTTCTATGGATTATGATAGCAAGTTCCGCACGTTGCTTCGTGCTATTATGTTTTTGTCAGCTTTTATTTCTGCCAATTATGTTATCATTTTTGTTAAAGGTTGTTATAAATGATCATTGCTTCCAAACAGCACCATTGCGTGTTAGACATAATGCTATCAGTGTGATAGCAACAGAGCAAATTACTTGGTTGTGGTTATGCGTCCGCGTTAGGCACATTCAAAGTTTGTTCGTGTTTTTCAAAACACGAACAAAAACAAAAACTGTGCGCCAATTTGGCACAACTTTTGGTCGGAGCAACGGTTTCGCCCTAAAATCTGAATGGTGAAACTGTCAATTTTCGATTTTAGAAATTCTGAATAATCGAAAATTGTTAGATTTAATTTGCGTTAGGGCGGAGATGGAGCTCTTTTTTCTGCAAAGAAAAAAAGCGGGAGTCGAAGCCCGGCGCACCTGTGCCCATAGAAGCGCAACGCCCTAATAGGAGAAAATGTACTAAGAAAAATACGAATACTCAAGCTTAGGAGAAATGCTTAAAGCGTATGAGGCGAAAGATTATGTTGTCTCGGTAAACTACGATATGTTGGGACGTCGTATCAGCCTTGAAAGCCTTGACATGGGCAGAAAAGAATGGAACTACGATGCAAAAGGTTTACTTGCAAGTGAAACGGACTCGGTGCTTCGGGCAAAGCAAGCGGCGATAAAATACGAGTATGATGGTCTTGACAGAATTAAAAAAATAGATTATCCTTTCAGTATGGATACTTGTTATGAGTACGGCAAAGCGGGTGAAGCCGGTGCCGGTGAAATCGTTCACAAAACGGATGAAACGGGAGAGACTTTTTATCGCTACGGCAAGCTCAACGAGGTAACGGAAGAAACTCGGACAATAAAACGAGGGTGCGACTTCCAAGAGCCGGTTACCGCAAGCTTTAAGTACGAAGTCGACTACCTCGGACGCATGCAAAGTATAACCTATCCTGACGGAGAGGTCGTGCGCTATACGTATGATGCAGGCGGGCAG
>JARGFC010000016.1:0-4366 GCA_038397925.1 Treponemataceae bacterium | reverse complement strand
TGTCGGGAGTGGTGTTTTTCAAAATAAGGACAAGTCTTATAAATGTTAAAACATAAATTACTAGCTCGCCGTCCGTGGCGAGAGCGGATTTTTGGCAAAGCACGGACAGTCTTACAAAGGTTAAATTTCAAAAGTATAGCTTGTTTTTCAAGTTGATAAAATTTACTCTTATTTTCAATTTATCTCTACTAATAATTTTAATACCTATTGAATTTTTTTGTGCTTGTTGTATAATAACAAAATGGATTTTACAGAAGAATTTATTTCAAATTTAAATGTTGATGAAGATGCTTGCATTAAAAAAATTGCAAGTGAATTAGAAATTAAGCCCACTCAAGTGGATGCGGTGGTTAAACTTCTTGCTGAAGGAGCAACAATTCCTTTTATTGCACGATATCGAAAAGAAATGCACGGTTCACTTGATGAAGTTCAAGTTCGCTCTTGTGAAAAGCTTTTTACAAGTTATAAGAATTTGGAAGAGCGACGTATAGAAGTTATCAAGGGGATTTTTGCAGCTGGTAAGTTGAGTAAAAGCTTGTTTGAAAATATAAACAAGGCGTCTACAATTACCGAGCTTGAGGATATTTGGGCACCGTTCAAAAAGAAAAAGAAAACTCGTGGAATGCTTGCCACCGAAAAGGGCTTGGGCGAGTTGGCTGAGTTTATGAAAGAACTGGAGGTAGACGCCTTGCTTGAAAAAGCAAAGGCTTTTATAACGCCTGCTGATAGCGAAATTGCTGATGAGTTAAAAGTTCTGACTGTTGAGGATGCTCTCAATGGGGCAAAAGATATTATTGCAGAAGAAACGTCCCAAAACTCCGATTACCGAAAGTTAATTTTAGATCTGTTTACAAATACGGGTAAAATTATCGTAAAAGGTATTGGTGATGAGGAGACTGAAAAGCAATCTGTTTACCAAATGTATTGGGATTATTCGGAAAAAATTAACGAAATAAAACCGCATCGAGTTTTGGCTATAAATCGTGGTGAACGAGAAGGCGTTCTTGAGGTAAACTTGGATGTGGATTTGGACGAGGCTGTGAGTTTATTGCAAAGGCAGGTGCAAACCTTTAACGAATACCACAAAGATGCAATAGCAGATGGTGCAATCCGCCTTTTATGCCCTGCAGTTTTGCGAGAAATCAGGCGGAACGAAAGCGATGAGGCTGACGAACACGGTATCGAAATTTTTAGTCAAAACTTAAAACCGCTGTTAATGACGCCACCGATAAAGCGAACTCGTGTTTTAGGGCTTGACCCGGGTATACGAACGGGAACAAAGGGAGCCGCCCTAGATGAAAATGGTAAATATTTAGGTTCGTTTGTTATTTTTCAGCACAAGGAAGCCGAAGCAAAGGCGACTTTGACAAAAGCAATCAAAGACTACGAAGTTCAGTTAATAGCTGTGGGCAATGGAACTGGAACAAATGAAGTTCAAGCTATTGTTTCGGCTGTTATTTCGGAAAGTTTTCCTGACCTACAGTTTGCTGTTGTGGATGAAGATGGAGCTTCTGTTTATTCGGCTGGAGATGTTGCCCGTGAGGAGTTCCCCGACCTAGATTTAACAATTCGTGGTGCGATTTCTATCGGAAGGCGTTTGCAAGACCCTCTTGCAGAGCTTGTAAAAATAGATCCTAAGTCCATTGGCGTCGGGCTTTATCAACACGACTTAAATCAAGTAAAGCTTTCAAAAAGCTTGGATGAAGTGGTTAGCTCTGTAGTAAATAATGTTGGTGTAAATTTAAACACTGCAAGTGCTTCGCTTTTAAAATATGTGTCAGGGATAAATAGTGGCTTGGCTAAAAAAATTGTAAAGCACCGTGAAGATTCAGGTGTTTTTACCGATAGGGAACAACTTAAAAATATAAGCGGTTTAGGAGAAAAAACTTTTGAACAATGTGCGGGCTTTTTAAAAATACCCGAAAGTTCAAACCCACTTGATAACACTTGGGTTCATCCTGAAAACTATGCTACGGGTAAAAAAATCTATGAAATTATACAATCGGGAAAAAGTATTTCAAATGATGAAAAACTTGCACTCCAAAAAGAGTACGCCGTTGGGGAGCAAACAATTGCCGATATAATTTCTGAACTCCAAAAACCAAACCGCGACCCTCGTGAGGATTTTCCAAAACCTATTATGCAACAAGGAGTTTTAAACTTTGAGGATTTGAAGTTGGGGATGACAGTTCGCGGAAAAGTTAAAAATGTTGTTGACTTTGGTGCTTTTGTAGATTTAGGTATAAAGGAAACTGCACTTCTGCACATTTCCCAAATGAGCGACTCGTTTGTTGCAAACCCACTAGATTTTGTCAAGGTTGGGGATATTCTGGAATGCAAGATTTTGGAAATAGATGCTGTTCGAAAACGAATTTCGTTAACCCGTCGAAGTGATGCTAGTATTGGTTCTGGTGGTTCGGATTCTAAAAACGAAAAAAATCCAAAAGCTAAAAAAACAGCAGGCAGAAAAAAAGTTGTGGTTAAGTCGGGAAGAAAAAACACTACAAAAAACAGCGAAAAAAGCTTTAACAAGGGCAATAGAGCAAATCGAAATGATGATGGAATGACTTATAATCCTTTTGCAGAGCTTTTAAAGAACAGAAAATAGCAAAATAGCGTTAAATTGGCTTTTTTAGAGTGATTTTTGAACTTTTTAACAAAAAATTAAAATAATTCTAAAAAAGTTTAAAAAAGTGCCGAAAAGTACTTGACAAACACTGCATATAGTGTTATTATATGTCTAACAAATAAAAACTACACTATATAGAGTGTAGTAAGGGAGTTTTATGAGAACATTACAAGAAATTGATGCTGACATCGAAAAGGTGCAAAACGCTCTTGCCCAAGTTCATGGAAACGAAGCCGAAGTGTACACACGCATTGTAGGCTATTATCGTTCAGTTAGAAACTGGAACAAGGGTAAACGCGAAGAATATGGACACAGAAAACTTTTTCAGCCAAACGGTTGTTGTGGAAATGACAATTTTGTAAAAGCTGAAAACGCTACTTGTGAGGAGTCTGTAACCGCAAAAGAGGGGTTTAACTTGACGGAGGATAAGGTGGCAAATATTGTTTTGTACACAAGAGATACTTGCCCGAACTGCCCACCAGTACACGATTTTTGTGAAGGCTTAAACACAAAATTGATAGAACACAATGTGGACACCACAAAAGGCTTTGAAGAAGCTAAAAAAAACGGCGTTCTATCAGTTCCAACCGCAATTTGCTATGATTCAAATGGCGTTGAACTTATGCGTGCTCTTTCCCTTGACGAGCTAGAAAAAGCTTTTGCGTAAAAAAATAAGGCATGCCAAGCTCTGGCGTGCCTTGTTAAGCTATAAACACAATGGACACAATAGACTACACAAAAATTAAACTAGGGCTTTTAAAAACTACAACAGTAAATTTTCCCGGACACTTGGCAACTGCGGTTTTTTTGCCCGGTTGTAATTTACGCTGTGGCTATTGTTACAATGGAGAGTTGGCAAAATCTGACCTTGACGGAAAAGCTCTGACGAACACAGAAAACGAATATGCCACACTAGCCGATGTTTTTGCACATATGGAAAAAAGAAAAAATGTAATAAAAGCATTGGCTATTTCCGGTGGCGAGCCTTTAATGTCGCCATATCTTGAACCGCTCATCGAAAAAGCAAAAAGCTTAAACTACATTGTTAAACTCGACACAAACGGACTTTTTCCTGAAAAGCTACAAACCCTTTTGCACAAGTATAGCCCTCCAATTTCTATGGTTGCCTTAGATATAAAAACTTCATTTGAGCGGTATAACGAGCTTTTGCAAGGACAGCCTAAAACCAATCCCGACACCATAAAAGCAAAGCTCTTGAAAAGCATTGAAATCCTAAAAGAATCCAAAGCGTCAAAAAATGTCACAGTAGAGTTTCGTACGGTTTTAGTTCCACAACTTGTGGGAAAAACCGAAATTGAAGCAATTGCCAACCATTTGCCAAAAGACGCATCTTGGGAGTTCGCCCAATTTTCCCCTAAAAATTGTATGGACGCAAGCTACAACAAAATCAACCCTTACACAGAAGCCGAACTAACGGAACTCATAAATTTAGCAAAAACTTTTGTGTCAAAGGCAAGACTAAGATAAAATACACTTGTAATATGTATAGGACGTTCCCGCTTCCAAATATACGGGCATCTGCGTTGTCGTTTTCCGCAAAAAAATCCTCTAAGTACACCCGGTACATCTCCTGTTTTTTTGGGCGTTCCCCTCACTATCGTTCGGGTCGGCGTATTCAAAGCTCTCGCTTCGGCTCCGACCAAAATTGTGGCGTAAATTATCGCCACAATTTTGTTTTGGTTTGCGTTTTGAAAAACGCAAACCAACTTTGAATGT
>JARGFC010000015.1:0-21442 GCA_038397925.1 Treponemataceae bacterium | reverse complement strand
CTTTAACTTTTGTAAGACTTGTCCTTACTTTTCGAAAATCACTTATCTGCTCGTCTCGGATGACGAGCAGTTGTAAACTAGCGTTGAGCTTTTTTCTCAAATCGGACAAAGTTGGGCGGAAATTTTTGACGCACAAAAATTCCCGTCTAAGCGAACCAGAGCTACGCTCCTCGCTTTTGCAATGGATGACGGGGCTTGCCTATCGGCGACAGGCTAAAACCCAAAGCTTCCCTACAATTTAAAAATCACCAAATAATTAAAATCATAAATCTTCTTCCTCTTCTTCTTTTACGACTTTTTCTCTTTTCCTCACAGCACAGGTTAATATATATTCAATTTGCCCATTGATAGAGCGAAAATCATCTTCTGCCCATGCGGCTATTTTTGCGTATAAATCTTTAGAAATGCGTAAAGGTATTTGTTTTTTCCCCATAATTCCAAGTCATAAAACTGCTAAATCTCAAAATAACGATTTTCAGTACCAGCAGCTAATACAAACTCCCCGAATTTACGATGGGCTGAGCGTCTTTACTGCCACATAAAACAACCAATAAATTAGAAACCATCGCAGCCTTTCTTTCATCGTCTAATTCTACTTTTCCACTTTTCTCCAGTTTATCCAATGCCATTTCCACCATTCCCACCGCACCATCAACAATTTTTGCTCTCGCATCAATAACTGCACTGGCTTGCTGTCGTTGAAGCATTGCCGCTGCTATTTCTTGAGAATATGCAAGATATGTGATTTGTGCATCGATTATTTCTATGCCTGCCTGTTCTACATTTTTCTGAATTTCATTTTTGATCCGTTCTGCTACAATTGCACTTGAGCCTCTCAAAGAACCTTCATCAGGTATACCATCTCCAGTAGTATCTATGTTTTCAGCTACATCATAAGGATAAATTTTTACTATTTTTCGAAGTGCTATATCACAATGAAGAGACAAAAATTCCTTATAATTATCCACATTAAAAACAGCTTTGGCAGTATCAACCACTTTCCATATAACAGCAACTCCAATTTCAATAGGCGTTCCTAATCTATCATTTATTTTCTGTCTTTGGTTATTGAGAGTCATCTGTTTTAAAGAGATTTTTTTATTATAAATATCTAGATTTTGTGAAACTGCTTGTTTTACATCAGCACTCTGCCCTAAAATAGTTTTTGCAGCAGGATTTATTGCAATAGAAAAAGGATTTACCCAATAAAAACCCGCTCGTCTCAAAGTCCCCGTATATTTTCCAAAAAGCGTAAAAACTAATGCTTCTTCTGGGTTTATAATTTTAAGCCCAATAAGACAAATCAGTACACCCACTAGCACTATTGCAAAAGTAGCTATTACAATCCCCAAAAGCAAACCGGGAAGTACTCCAAGCGTACAAAGCCGAATACCACCTAAAAAAACACCTACATCCGCAAGCAAAATTAAAATGAGCCAAAAGAGTATTTTGCCACCACTTTTTGCTTTTAATTCAATTTCTTTCATAAAACCCTCCACAAATCAGTCTTATATCTTTATAATATCAAAACCATATCATAAATAAAAAAATAATCAAGTGGTTTAGGAAAATATTTATAAAAAAACATCTTTTTATTTGTTCAAAATGTAAGTTTAAGTCGGAACTGGCTTATAAATGTTTTTTATAAAAACTTGCAAAAAGTTTTAAAAAGCCCTTGACAAAAGTGTAAAAATGCAGTATAATAATTTTACTTTAGTTTCCGCTACTTTAGTTTTCGCGAGAGTGGTGGAATTGGCAGACACGCCAGACTTAGGATCTGGTGCTTAGGCGTAAGGGTTCAAGTCCCTTCTCTCGCATTGATCATTAGGTCTTATACACGCGGGAATAGCTCAGTGGTAGAGCGCCACCTTGCCAAGGTGGATGTCGCGAGTTCAATCCTCGTTTCCCGCTTTTTGCGATTCGGCGAAGTCTTAGTCGGATCGCTTTTTTTTTATACCCATAGAAGTTTTAAGCTTTTTGAGGGTGAAAATATTTAATGTTTCTGTCAAAGACATTTAGTCAAATGGCAGTTGGTGAGGATTTATGGAAATCAAAAAAGAAGTAAAGGATCTCGGGGCATCAAATGTCCAGTTAGATGTAACGATTGGGAAAAAAGATGGAAAGGAAGCTTATGATAAGCTTTTGAAAAAATACGCAAAAACAGCTCAAATCCCCGGTTTTCGTAAGGGTAAGGTGCCTGTTTCGATTTTAGAGCAGAAATTTGGAGAAGCTTTCAGAATGGAAAGTGCTACAGATTTAATTGAGCAGGCTTTAGAAGAGGTTTTTGCAACCGATGATAGAAATATTAAACCGCTTGGCTATGAACAGCCAGAATTAGTTGGTGAATTAAAATTTGACCCTGATGAAGATTTTACTTTTTCGGTAAAATATGACATTTTTCCAAAGGTGGAACTTACAAAAACCGAAGGCTTTCTTATAAAAAATTTTGAAGTTACAGACATAGATGAACTTTTTGATAAGGAGTTAAAACACATTCAAATTAGTAACTCCTTTGTTTTGGACAAAAAAGAAGGCGAAAGTACAAAAAAAGGCGACCTCGTTACGATTGACTATTGGGAAGTAGACGAAAACGGGAAAATGATAGAAGGAAGCAAACGCGAGGATTTTGCTTTTGAAGTTGGAACAGGAATGAATCTTTACAAAATAGATGACGATATTGTAGGGATGAAAAAGGACGAGGAAAAAACTATCGAAAAAGAATATCCTGCTGACTTTGATGAAGAAACTCTCGCTGGTAAAAAAGTCAAACTACAAGTTAAACTTCGCTCTTTAAAATATCGTGATATACCAGAATTGGATGATGAACTTGCACAAGATGTAAACGAAAAGTTTAAAACCCTCGATGACTTAAAAAATCACTTAAAGCAAGGAATTGATAGAGCGGTGGAAGTTGCTATTCGTCAAGTAAAACAAGCTTCTTATTTGAAAGCAGTTGTTGAAGCGAATGAATTTATTGTGCCAGAGTCTATGATAAATGCTAATATCGAATTGCAGTGGGGCGATTTAGCTCGTCAACTTGGAATAAGTCCTGAACAGCTAGAAAAAACAATGGGTAAAGGCGAAGGTGCTTATTCCAAGGATAAGTACGCTGAGACTATAAAACCTCAAGCAACTACTCAGCTAAAAGAGCGAATTATTATAGAAAAACTTTTAGAACAAAATTCTGACTTGACTGTAAGTGATGAAGAATTTCAAAAAGAAATCAAGGATATTGCAGAAAACGCTATCGTACCTGAAGAAGAAGTACAAAAACACTATGCTAATGAAAACCAAAAAAATTATCTTATTGAGATGATCAAGGAGCGAAAACTTTTTGAACTTCTTTTGGATAAATGTAAAATGGAAAAAAGCGAAAAAATAAAAGCAATCGACTTGCTTGAAAAACGCTAATAAAAGTATTAAATTTTGAGGGGTAAAAATGAGCGAAAAAATGCACACCTTAGTTCCTTATGTTATAGAACAAACAGGAAATGGCGAGCGAAGTTATGATATTTTTTCACGGCTTTTAAAAGATAGAATTATTTTTGTTGACGGTGAAATCAATGATATTTCTTGTGATTTAGTTGTGGCACAGCTTTTATTTTTAGAGTCACAAAACCCCGACAAGGATATTAGTCTTTATATAAACTCACCGGGTGGCTCTGTAACGGCAGGTTTGGCTATTTACGATACAATGCAACATATTCGCCCTGACATTCAAACAATTTGTTTGGGACAGGCAGCAAGTATGGCAGCAGTCTTATTAGCAGGTGGAGCAAAGGGAAAGCGTTTTGCCCTGCCTTCCTCACGAGTTTTAATTCATCAACCTTGGGGTGGCGTTCAGGGGCAAGCTTCTGATATAAGCATTCACGCAAAAGAAATAATTCGTTTGAAAAAGCTTATTATAAAATACTTTGCTGCCAGCACGGAAAAAACCGAAGAGCAGGTTGCAAAAGACTTAGAACGAGATTATTTTATGTCTGCTCAAGAAGCTTGTGAATATGGTATTGTAGACCAAGTTATGATAAGGAGTAATGATGGCTAAGTATAATCAAGCTTATAATAAACTTTGTTCTTTTTGCGGACGTCCATCAGGTCCTAACACAACGATTGTTCCCGGTCCTGATGGAGTTTCGATTTGTGAGCATTGTATTGCTCTTTCACAAAAATATTTGGATAAACGAAAAGCAGCAGTTGCTCCTAGTTTTCAGCTCAAAAACCTACCAACGCCAGCCGAGTTAAAGGAATACTTGGATGAGTATATTGTTGGGCAGGACTATGCAAAAAAAGTTTTGTCTGTGGCAGTATACAACCATTATAAACGCATCACTCAAACCGCAGGTACAAATGAAGATGGGGTGCGACTTGAAAAGTCAAATGTGCTTTTGCTTGGTCCTACAGGCTCGGGTAAAACCCTTTTGGCAAAAACTCTTGCCGAAAAATTGGATGTTCCTTTTGCAATTGCAGACGCAACCACTATAACCGAAGCTGGCTATGTTGGGGACGATGTGGAAAACATTTTGCTCAAGCTAATTCAAAACGCTAATGGAGATATTTCTAAAGCGGAACATGGAATTGTGTTTGTGGACGAAATCGATAAAATTGCCCGAAAAAGCGAAAATGTTTCAATTACTCGGGATGTTTCAGGTGAGGGCGTTCAGCAAGCCCTTTTGAAAATTATTGAAGGGACCGATGCTTCCGTTCCGCCACACGGTGGACGCAAACATCCAAACCAAGACACTTATAAAATAGATACAACAAATATTCTTTTTATTTGTGCGGGAGCTTTTGTAGGCTTGGAAAAAATCGTTAAGCAACGAGTTTGTGAGCATCCGCTTGGTTTTTCGGCAGAAATTAAAAAACATGATGAGGAAGACCTCACAGAATTGTACAAGGACTTAATTCCTGATGACTTGGTAAAGTTTGGTTTAATTCCAGAGCTTATCGGGCGCCTACCCATTACAGTGGCATTAAATGCTCTCACAAAAGAAGATCTAAAGCGTATTTTAATAGAACCCAAGAACGCTATTATTAAACAATACCAAAAGTCATTTAGTTTCGACCAAACGAACCTAGTCTTCGAAGAGGACGCTATTGAAGCAATAGCCCAAAAAGCAATAGACCAAAGCACCGGGGCTCGAGGCTTGCGAGCAATTATCGAAAAGCTTGTACTTGAACCAATGTACGAAACTCCTTCTGTTAAAGGCAAAAAAGAAGTAATTATCACGAAAAATATTGTGGAAGATTCAATAGAGCCTAAAATAAAAGTAATTTCAAAAACAGCTTAAACACAAATTCAAGTTTTGAAAAAAGCTACTTATATAAATTAAGTAGCTTTTTTAATTTAACGAAAACTATTCTTATTCAAAGTCCTCAAAATCTAAATCGTCGTCTTCAAAATCGTCATAGTCGTCGTAGTCATCAAAATCATCGTAATCGTCGTCGAAGTCATAATCGTCATCATCGTCGTAATCATCATAATCGTCTTCGTCATCAGCGTAGTCATCGTAATCATCAAAATCATCTTCATCGTCGAAGTCGTCAAATTCATCATCGAATTCATCGTCTTCTTCGTGAAAACCATCAAACTCATCATCGTCATCGATGAACTCATCGTCATCGTAATCAGATGCCCAAACCTTGACAAGCCTGTCAAAATATTCATCATTATTATACATAAGCAATCTCCTTGTATTCACTAACATTACTCAAGTATCAAATATTTGTCAAGTACTTTTTGAAAAAAAGTTTATTTTTTTTATATTTTTTATAAAAATTTACAAAAAACGGGCGTTTTCAGTTTCCTTAAAAGCTTTTTCTTTTTTGTCAATAGGAAGCCAATCAAATTCGTAAAAACTTATTTTTTCTCCATCCTTATCAAGCAAAATATCTCTACTTGTTGTGATTTCACCTTTTAGGAGCTTTTCAGCTAAAATATCTTCGACTTCTGTTTGAATTAAACGCCGCATCGGTCTTGCCCCATAGCTCGGTTCATAGCCCTTTTCGCTAAAGTATTTTCGGGCAGTTTCTGTACATTTTAAGCGTATTTGTTTTTCTGCAAGCCTTTTATTTAGTTTTGCAAGCTCCATATCAAAGATAGTTTCGACAGCTTTTTGTGAAAGCGGTGCAAAAACAATAATGTCATCAAGACGATTTATAAACTCAGGTGAAAGAAAGTTTTTAATTTCTTCTTCGGCATTTTGTTTTATTGTTTTATAATCTAAAACACCTCGCTCCGACAAATTAAAGCCTAGTTGATTTTCACTAATAATAGAACGTGAGCCCGCATTGCTTGTCATTATAATAATAGTATTTCTAAAGCTAACGACATGCCCGAGATTGTCTTGTAACTCGCCTTCTTCCAAAACTTGTAAGAGCAAGTTAAAAACATCTCGGTGGGCTTTTTCTATTTCGTCAAAAAGAATTACCGAATACTGATTTTTGCGTATTTGTTCGGTAAGCATACCACCGTTTTCAAAGCCCACATAACCGGGAGGTGCCCCGACTAGCCTAGAAACATTATGCTTTTCCATAAAATCGCTCATATCTATTCGTATTAGAGAGCTTTCCTTACCAAATATAAACTTGGCTATCTTTTTCGCTAAAAGTGTTTTGCCAACTCCAGTAGGTCCTAAAAACAAAAAAGAACCTATTGGACGGTCGGGAGAGGAAATCCCTACACGCGATCGTTGTATAGCTCGGGATATTGTGTTTATAGCGTCGTCCTGCCCGACTACTTCGCTTTTTAGCGTATCTGCCATTTTAATGAGCCTTTTGCTTTCTGCTGTGCTTAACTGTTGAACAGGAATATTTGTAATCATAGAAATTGTTTTTGCTATTTGATTTGCGTCTACAAAACCCCGTGCTGTGTATTCAGGATTTTCCCACGAGTTTTTAAGTGTTTGAAGTTTTTCTTTGACTAACAAAACTTCATCGCGTAATTTTGCAGCCTCTTCGTAATTTTGCTCGGAAACGCATTCTTGTTTTTGTTCGTTTAATTCTTCGATTTTACTTTCAAGCAAGTTTAAGTTTTCAGGTTTTTTGTCCAACTGAATTTTTTTTGCAGCTCCAGATTCGTCAATTATATCAATAGCCTTATCAGGTAAATAGCGGTCTGTAATATAGCGTGCGGAAAGATGTGCCGCCTTTTCAATGGCTGTAGCACTGTATTCCACATTGTGAAAAGTTTCATACTTTGATTTTACGCCCTGCAAAATAGCAATTGTTTCCTCAATGGAAGGTTCGTTAACAATGACTTGCTGAAAGCGTCTTTCTAAGGCTGCGTCCTTTTCTATATAGCGTCTATATTCATCATTTGTGGTTGCTCCAATACATTGGATTTCACCGCGTGCTAGGGCAGGCTTTAAAAGGTCTGCAGCATCAAGGGAGTTTTGCCCGACATTGCCACCACCAACTACAGTATGAAGTTCATCAATAAATAAAATTATATTTTTATCCTCAATGGACTCTTCGATAATTCTTTTTATTCGCTCTTCAAATTCTCCTCGATATTTTGTACCTGCTAAAAGTGAACCTACATCAATCGAAATAATTCGCTTGTTTAAAAGAGCACGAGGAACATCACCTTCGTTTATTTTTTCGGCTAAGCCTTCTACAATTGCACTTTTACCAACTCCTGCCTCGCCGACTAAAACGGGATTGTTTTTTGTTCGTCTGCACAAAATCTGAATTAAACGGGCTGTTTCTTTTTCCCTACCAATTACAGGGTCTAAAAAACCTTGTCTTTGTTTTTCGTTTAAATTGATACCAAAATCATTTAAAATACTTGCTTCGTTATTTTTTGTATTTGGTTTTAATCGCAAAACCATATCAGCTAAATTAAGCTTAATAATATTTTCAATTGCTTCAGGGCTTTTACCTTGTTCTTCTAAAAAGCTTGTAAAAGCAGGGCATATTCGCCTGTTAGCAAAAGCTAAAAGCAAATGCTCGGTGCCTACGTAGTTATAACGCAAAAACTGTGCTTTATTTCTAGCTATGTTCAAAGCCTCTTGTAAACGATGCGAAGGAGGTAAATCTCTCGGGTTTGCAGGAGAGTCAGGAACAGCAAAAGCAGCAGCTGCATTTTCCATTCGCATAAGCAGGGTAACAGTGTCAATGTTTAGTTTCATTAACACATTAAAAGCTGAAGTAAAACTCCGTTCTATTATCGCAATCAATACATGTTCAGGCTCGACAAACTTAGCCTTGTGCATACTTGCAACTTCGCTAGACATAGTTCGTAAGAGCCTATCTAGGTTTTTTGAATTTTGTATCATTGTGCATATTCCTCTATTTCAACATTGTAAAAAATTTCATTTAAAATTTTTGCCCTTTTTGTATCTATCATTTTGACAGTTACATCTTGCATAGACATTTTAGTTTCGTTTAAAATTTCTTCAAGAATAAAGGCTGTGCGTAAGTTTACCATAAGCCTATCTATAATTTCAAGCCCAATATTTTTTATTATTTTCATAGAAACGCCAAATCTCAAAGCTGCAAGCAAATCAAATATTTCATATTCAGGAACAAGTAAGCTTTTTTTTGCTACTAAAAAAGCTCTCAAAACAAAATCGTATGCTTCATCGTAAGATGTTTCCATAAATCGTTTTCTATCGGCTTTTTCAATTTCTGACAATTTTTCGATTGACCTGATAGTTTCGCTAAGTTGTTTTTCCAAACTTCCACAATGAGAATGTGCAGTCGAAACATCAAAAAGAAATTTAGACTTTTCGTTATGGAAACTTGTATCAACAGTGGTTAAAGTAAGATAATTATCAAAGGCGGGAATTAATTTTTTAATATATTCTTCACCTCGGTGAATAAAATAAAAGCTTGTTAAAAAGTTTATTTTAAGTCCTGAACCAAAATAGTCAACAGACGAAGTTAAGTATCCTAGTTTATCATCAAAGGCATATGGCACAAGTTGGCTAAGAACAGCTTCTACGGCAAAAATATTTTTTAGATTTTCTTCTATATCTTTATTTTCAGTTTTTGTTAGCGATGTTCCAATTGTTATATGGTCGTCAACATTTATTAAAACATAACACTTATCACAAATAGCAATTCCGCGTCCTGCGTGCATAGGCATATGTGGCGAAATAATATTTTTCGCCTGCAATTTTTTTAGCTCTAAAAGATCAAGTTTTGACAGCTTTTTTGTTTCAAACTTAAATTCTTCACCCAATGCGTGCGAAACTTTTTCAAGTGCCAGTCTAACATAATCGTAAATTTCAACAGCTTTTCTTTCAGAAAGCGAAATCGCAAAATTATAATTTGCAAGGTTGCGCTTAATCGAAATTCGGCTTGAAAGTATTAGGTCACTGAAACTCATTTTTTTAGTTCCTTAATTCTGTCTCGAAGATAGGCGGCAAGCTCATAGTTTTCGACTTCAACTGCTTGTTGCAATTGTAAATTTAAGTTGGAAAGAGTTTCGCTTTCGGTTGGACGATTTAATATATTAAATTTTTTGGGTCTCAGCCCTTTGTATTTTATATTCGGGTTTTGGCTTACCATCATTTGCTCTATTACGATTTTAAAATAAAAGACACAGTCAATGCAACCTAAGTGCTTGTACTTTACAATGTCAGATAATTTAGTTCCACAAGAGGGACAGATTATTTTTTCAGCCTGTCGAAGCTTTTTTTGTTCAATTGCTTTAAAAAGCTTAATGACTCCTCGGTTATCTTCTCCCGATAGGTCAACCTTAAACTTTTGCGTACAAGCTTCGCAAATATTATGCACAATGGTAGTTCCATCGTCCGAAATTTGCTTTATAACAATTGTCGCCTCATTTTTGTTACATAATTCACAAATCATAAGCTCTCAATAAGATACCCAAAAGTTAATTTTTTTTCAAGGGAGGTGCTTTTTTTTGACTGTTTCCATTTTCAAATATAAACCTACCCTAATGCCTAATCCTATCTAAAAAACCTATCAAGCTTTTCCAGTTCTGCTACACACAAATCCTTAACAGCTTTTTCGTCTTCAACCTTTTTAGTTTTAACAAAATTGATAAGCTTAGGATAGGCAGTAAACTCTACAATTTCTTTTAAAAGCAAGTAAGTTTTTTCTTTAGAATAAATTATTTTTTCTAATGAAGAACTTACAATTTGCTTTTTAATATTTTGAAAAAAATCAAGTAAAACTTTTTTTCGTTGCAATTGATTCGGTGGAGAGCTGGGTATAAATTTGATAGCATCCTCTGCCTTTGTAAATTTTTTTGAGTTTAAATCTTCATTGCTCACAGTTTTAATATTTGGAAGAGGAGCTTGTGGTAAATTTGTGCGGAGCCTAAAAACACGAAAAGCTTTTTCCTGTTTTAATGACGAAAACCAGTCAGCATAAGTTTTAAGACTTCCACTAGAAAAGCTTTGCGGTGTAAGTATGTTTTCCAAACTCTGTAACCTTGAAGTACTATTTTTAATTAAGCTCAAACTGGAATGCGGGCGTGCATGCGAAAAACCCTTCCCTGTTTTTAAATCTAAACCACAACAGTAAATATTTTTTTTAGTGTTTTCTAAAAGTAGCTCAACTGCTGTTCCTGAAACAGTGCCATTACGCTTTGCAATTATAAATGGTAGTTTAAACTTATCAAAAAAATATTTTTCAAGCTCGCTATTATATGACAAAAGTACCAAGGGGTTTTTTTCAAGAACTTTTTTAGGCACGCCCGCTTCTAATGAAAACACTAACGGAACTTCGCTTTGCAAATGATGTAAATGTCTTTTAGCCCAAAAAGTGCCATCAGTTGTTATGCAAGCACTCACAGGAAGATTCTTGTACTTTACAGCATTGTACGCACTACCTGCACAAAGACTTGCACCACAATGATGCAATAATAGGTCAAAGTTTTTTTCTAAACTAAAACCCGCTGCTATAAAAAAAAAGTCTGTATCTACAAAAATTGCTTTGTAAACATTTTCTAAAAAAAGTAAATTATTAAAAAAATTTTTTAGCCAAACCGTACCGAAGGCTGTACGGGTATACATTAAGCTTTTAAAAACTTCAAGTGTTTCGTTTATGCACTTCCAAGTATAGCTTGCAACTTCCGCCCAATAATTATCGGATGCTTTCCACGACAAAAATAAGGTATTCGATAAAAACTCATCACCTATTACATTGAGTAAAAAACTTTGCAAACTTCCATCGACAGGTCTATACACATAATCCCAAAAACTATCTGTAGATAAAAAATACGAATCCGAATATCGTATTGCAATTAAACGAGAATGTGGAAATCTATTTCGCAAAGGTTTAGCCAAATAAGACTGAGCGGGTTCTGTTATAACAATATAGTCAGGAGAACCATTTATCGAAATTGCATCCACAAACCGAGAAGCCTCAGCTTGTGGATTATATTTTGAATGCAAATTCATACTTACAAATTTTAAGAAATACCCAAGTCTTCAAAAAGTTTTTTATATGTTTCAAAATATTCTGATTTTGCAAACTCTTCTATTTTTTCTTCAGGCAAACTTTCCAAAAGTTGGTCCATATAAGTTAAGACAGATTTGATTTCTTCTTTCATATCTATCGGAAGAGTTTCTTTTTCCTTTTGCTGATTTATCTCTTGCTTGACTGTAGAAATTTGCTCCTGCAAATCAGTAGCGGTTTGCTTGTCCAAACTCTGCACATCCAAATCAACCTTTGGAATATCTTCAACAATTTTATCTAGGTCATCTGCATTGAAGTTTTCAGCCTCATCAACTACAGTAGGAGCAAACTCAATTTCTTCCTCATCTTCTGCAAGTAATTCAGATGGCAAGATTTCCTCATCGTCGATTTCTGTAAGCTCTTCAACTTCAGTTTCAGCCTCACTCGTTTTATCATCTGTTAAAATTGCTGCATTATCAACTTCTTCGGTCTCTATTTCGGAAGCATCTTCGCTATTGTCTGCAACAAGATTTTCTGCAGCACTAAGTTCCGCCTCATCCAAAACTAAATCAACAGGCTCATCGTCATCGTCTATTATTGCACTTAAAGACGAATCACTTTCATCATCAAAACTTATTTCAGGAATATCCAAGTCAATATCTGCATCAGTGCTAGCTTCTGGTTCGCTTGTTTCGTCTGTTGCAAGTTCTGCATCTTCTGCTTCATCATCAAAACTTATTTCAGGAATATCCAAGTCAATATCTGCATCAGTGCTAGCTTCTGTTTCGCTTGCTTCCTCAGTTGCAAGTTCTGTGTCTTCAGCTTCATCGTCAAAACTTATTTCAGGAATATCTAAGTCAATATCTGTATCGGTGCTAGCTTCTGTTTCGCTTGCTTCCTCTGTTACAAGTTCTGCGTCTTCAGCTTTATCGTCAAAACTTATTTCAGGAATATCCAAGTCAATATCTGTATCGGTGCTAGCTTCTGTTTCGCTTGCCTCCTCTGTTGCAAGTTCTGCGTCTTCTGGTTCATCGTCAAAACTTATTTCAGGAATATCTAAATCAATATCTGCATCAGTGCTAGCTTCTGTTTCACTTGACTTCTCTGTTGCAAGTTCTGCGTCTTCAGCTTCATCATCAAAACTTATTTCAGGAATATCCAAGTCAATATCTGTATCGGTGCTAGCTTCTGTTTCGCTTGACTTCTCTGTTGCAAGTTCTGTTTCATCTGGTTCATCGTCAAAAGTCATTTCAGGAATATCTAAATCAATATCTGCATCGGTGCTAGCTTCTGTTTCACTTGTTTCCTCTGTTGCAAGTTCCGTGTCTTCTGGTTCATCGTCAAAACTCATTTCAGGAATATCTATTTCGGTGCCATCGGAAACGACAAACTCCTCATCATCCGAAGTTTCTGAGTCAGAATAATCAGTAAAAGTTTTACTCATATCTAAAACTTCAGGAACTTCTAGCTCATCATCCTTTGCTACATCTTTTTCATTATCAAATTCTGCTGTGTTAATTAAATTATCTAGTTCGTCACCCGTTAATGAAATAGTTTCATCTGAACCATCATCATTAAAAAAACCACTACTAGTTTTTTCAACTTCTAGTTCTAAACTTTCAACGATGTCTTCATCTGTAAAGTCATCAGATTTAACTGCATTTTTAGGTTCAACAAGTTTTGCCTCCTTGACCGAAACTAGTTCATCTTTTAAACTTGCAATTTCAGATTTCATAGATGATATCTGCTCTACAAGTTGCATTAATAATTTATTGGTTTCTTCGTTTGATTCTGCTTTTACCGAATCCGACTTAGTTTCAGTTGCGGGTTTTACACCGCTTAATAAGTCATTGGTTAAAGCAGAAACATCATCAAAGGCGTGATTTTCTGCAATTGGTTCTGGGTCAAAAATGTCATCGTCAATGTTTTCATCTTCCTGTTCGTGACTAAGATCAAAATTTTGAGCACCGTCCTCAAGTTCAAAGTCAGGAGACTCTGGTACAAAAGAAGAAGCCTCTTCGTCCTTAGCAATGGCGGCTAAATCACTTATGGGTTTTATTTTTTCGGAAGTTTCCTCAGGGTTAGATTCACCGATTTTTTTGTCCGTTAGATTTGTTTTTTTATCAGAAGTCGTTTCTTCAGTATCAGAGTTGTTGATTTCTTTTTTTTGCTTTGCTTGGTTATCTGTTTTTATTTCATTGCCTAAAAGGTCAAGATTTTCAACCTCATTATAAGAAATCCCACCGGTTATTTCTGGTAGTGGGTCTTCATCAAAATCCTCGTTAATAGTAAGATCAATAAATTTACCGCTTTCGTCAGATGCGGGCTTTGAAGAAGTTTCAGTCATTGTGGTTTCAGCTCCAGTTGTAGCATCAACAATTGTTTCATCAGCAAAAAAATCGTCTAGTGATATTTCCTCAAAACTATCCTCAGATATTTCAGTTTTTTGGTCTTTTGAACTTGGTGCATCTGAACCAAAATTCGAGGATTTTGATTTAATAGAGGCTAAGGAAAACTCCTCAACTGTTGTTTTAGGTTCAGGAATTTCTTGAACTTCTTCTACTTCTTGATGAGGAGGTTCAATATCATCCATAAAGTCATCAAGTGAAACTTCAACCATATCATCGTCAGAACCTGTAAGCTCATCCAGCAAATCGTCAAAGGCTGAACTTGCAGCTTTATCATTTGAAGTTATTTCTTGTGCAATATCTTCAAAATGTATATCCAAATCAATATGCTCATTATCAGTCGAGTCTGTTGTCGTAGTAGCAGGCTCGCTAGATTCTATACCAAAATCGTCCAAGTCGATAGTTTCAAAATCGCTCGCTGAAGCCTTTTCCTCTGTTACTTCTTTGGCGGGTTTGTGTTCTTCAACTGTTGTTGAATCAGAAAGAAAGTCATCTAAATTAACATCTTCAATATTGGCAGGATCTAAACTCATATCGCTCTCCTCGTTATATACATCTGTTTCCACTTCCTCAAGGCTCACTTCTCCAATTGGTGCAAAACCAACAGCTTCGTCATAGCTTTTTGTGTCTAAAACTTCAGCTACAGTTTCTTTTTCTTCTTCAGTTTCGTCAAGGTCTATAGGTTCTTCGGGTACTTCTATCTCCATCAAGTCTTCGTCAAACGAAACAACAGGCACTTCTTCATCAATTAAAAAATCTTCTTCTAAAAAATCTTCAAAATCTTCTTCGTAATCGTTTATTTCCGAAACAAAATTGTCACTTTCAGTTTTTTTTGTCGCGGGAGTTTTTTTTACCCAAACTCCATAACGATCTAATTTTTTTTCAGAATGCTTATTTTCATAAATTTCGTTTGCCATTACGCCCCTCGTTAAATATTTTTAAACCTCGTTTAAAACACCTATTAAAAAGTTTAGCCGGCATTTTTTATTAGCCATTTGTTACCTTGAAAGATACTAAAACATACAAGTTCATTATACGATATATCGGCATAAAAAAAAAGTCCTTAAAAGTTTTTATTATTGTAAAAATTATTTTAACCTTTGTGGTAAGGCTGCATCTGCTTTAATTAAATAGATAATCATTTGTGTAAAATAATTTATTGCAAGAGTCGTTGTGACTCCTATCATTACATTTGTGCCGATGTTTAAGTTTTTTATTTGCTGGAAGTTTTGGGGCGTTTGTGGTAGCCGACCTGTGTTATAGGCATTTATTTTATCATTTCGAACTCCTGCCAGTATTAAGGTTGCAGGCAGAGAAATATAAACAGCTCCCAACGACCAATACATTATAGAGCGTTGCTTTTCGATTTTTTCTTTAACGCTTTTTTTGTTTAGTTTTTTATTGACTTCTATAAGCGAAGCATTTGTTTTAAACTGTTCTGGGTCAAAAAGCACAAAGGTTTGCACGCCATCACTTTCAAACTCTAAAATACCTTCCTCCCCTTCCACTTTAAAACTCTTGCCTTTTTCGGTTTTTTCTCCTTCTAGTTTTTGAGTTTTGGAAAAGACTTCTGTATTGTCGTCATCAATGTCAAAGCTTACTGTAGCAGATGGAAGTTTTTGCAAGTTTATTTTTAGCGTGTATTTTTTTTGCTTTCCAAAACTAAATTCCTTTGTCGAAGTTTTATAGCCGTCAGCCGTTGCAAAAACTTCAATGTTTTCGGCATAAATTTTTGTGGGTTTTGCAAAATCAAGCACTTCATTTTCATTTATAAAAACTTTTGCATTTTTTGGTTCAACTTCAAAAAAAATCTCTCGCTCAGGTAATGATTGCAATTGTGAATAAAGCAAGCTCGCAAGGACATCGGCAATTTTGTCAATGTCTTCATACCCTCCCGCTTCAACCAACTGAATTTCAGGAATGTTTGAAAGCCCTGTTTGTAAGCGAACCTTAACAACAACATAGCCTGTAATTTCTTTTATTTCGCCTGTTATTAGAGCATCTATTTTGTTGTCGGCTAAATCGGTGCCAAGAGCTTTGTCCGCTTTTCGCACAAAAAGTTTTCCGTCATTCCATTGTGTGACCTTCTTTAACGATGTATCGTCCGCATAAGTTACCCGCAAATTTTCGATTTTGATGTCCGCTTGAAGTAAGTCTATTTCTCTTTGCTTTTGAGCTATTTTTTTTTCAATCTTTTTTAGTTTTTTTTTCTTTGTCTTTTCTTTTTCGGGTAGCAAAAAAATCTTGTCTTTTTCAAGTATTAAAGCATTTAACTCGGAAATTGCTTTAAGCTTTTTTTGTGAAAGCTTTAAAAGCGAACGAGCTTTTTTTTCTTCAAGCGGTATTTTTTTGCCAATATCGTCTCGTAACTTATGACTTAAAAGCTCTGGTAAGGTTTTAGAATAAGACTGATAAATAGGTGGGATATTTTCCGTTGTAAATTCAGAAAAAGCTAAAACCCAAGAATTTTCTTTTTCAAGGTTAATGTTTTCTGCGTAACTAAGATTATGCGTACAAAAACAGAAAATAAAAAAAAGGCAAAGCGTAATTTTTTTTCTCTTTTTATAAAAATAATAAAATAAGCCCATTTTTAAAAATACCCCAATTATGCCGAATTTCGATTTTTAATTCTTGCCAAGTTGCATTTCCAAATACGCATTGATAAAACCATCAATGTCCCCGTCCATAACCGCTTGAATATTTCCTACTTCATAATTTGTGCGACAATCTTTTACGAGTGTGTAGGGTTGAAAAACATAAGAGCGTACTTGACTTCCCCAAGCGATTTCTTTTTTTTCTGCTGCAAACTTTTCGTTTTCTGCCTCCTGCTCTTCGCGATAATGTTCGTAAAGTTTTGCTTTTAGCACATTCATTGCCGTTGCCTTGTTGGTCGCTTGGCTCCGTTGGCTTTGGGAGGCGGCAACCAGCCCTGTAGGTATGTGAGTTATGCGAACGGCAGAGTCTGTTTTGTTAACGTGTTGCCCGCCTGCACCACTTGCTCGATATGTGTCAATTCGTAAGTCCTCAGGTTTTATTTCTACTTCAATGGTGTCGTCCAAAACGGGAAAAACATACACGGAAGTAAAAGAAGTGTGACGGCGAGCATTGGAGTCAAAGGGACTAATTCGCACAAGGCGATGAACGCCTATTTCAGATTTTAAAAGCCCAAAAGCAAAATCGCCTTTGACTTCTAAGGAAATTGATTTTACGCCACCTTCTGCCTCTACAAGGTCTAAGGTTTCGACTTTAAAGTCCTTAGTTTCTGCCCAGCGCAAATACATACGAGTAAGCATTGATGCCCAGTCGCAAGCTTCGGTTCCGCCTGCCCCTGCGTGAATTGTTAAAAAGGCATCGTTTTTATCCACTTCGCCTGAAAGACTGCTCAAAATATGAAGTTTGTTAAAACGCATTTTTAAGCTTTCAAAGCGTTCCGCAATTTCGTTATCGTAGCTGTCGGTTTCTTCTTCAATTGTAAGTTCATAAAAAGAAACAAGATCCTCGCATTCGTTTTTTATTTTTTCCCACGGTTCAAAGCTCATTTTTAGTTTTTTAGTTTTACTAATTACAGATTCGGCGTTTATTTTATCCTGCCAAAAGTCTACTTCGGCTTGTTTTTTTTCGAGGGCTTGCACTTGTTCTTTTAATTTAGGAACGTCAAAGTCGCCCCCATACTTTGTTAATTTCATTTTGCAAATCTAAAAGCTCGTGTTTTATTTCTAGCATTTTACGCTCCTTGTAAAAAGCATTATATCAAAAAAATATTTTTTTTGCAAGTTTTAAAAAATGTTCTGCCCCAACCCCAAATAAAAAAAACACCCAAGGAAAATCCTCGGGTGTTTTTTAGTTTTTAAGCTAAACTATAAAACTAGAATATCAACTTGCAACCCAATGTAAATGTACCGTTATGGCAGTTGTGCTGTGCAGGTGCATCAATCATATAGTTATCACCCATGCTACCACCTTCGTACGCTTTCTTAGTCTTACCGTGTGCCCACTTTGCAGTGATTTCAGTTTTTTCAACAGGGCTGAAAGTTAAACCAAGTTCATAAGCAAGACCAAAATACGCTTTTCGATCTGCCAGTGCAGTACCATCCTCGTACTCCTTATGATTTGTTTCACCCCATACATCAAAGAAAGGTCTAATCCACATACTGTCAGTGATATTAGCTTTGTATGAAGCACCAATATTCATACCAAGTGGAACCTTTACACCTAGTTCTTTTTCAATATCAGAAATATGTGTAAGCATCTCATAAACATTTAATGTAGCGTGTAAGCCTAAACCTTCTGCAAATGTAGCATCACTCTCTTTTTTGTCAAAACCAATATGCATAGCTAAATCAGCTGCTGTAACACTGTCTTTATTTATGCCATCATGGTCTGTATCTGCACCGGCGACATACAATCCAAAGTCAACCCAGCGATAGCCCACATTAAAGCCTAAATCCCAACCAAAAGCATCACTTTTCTTGCCTTCCTTATCTTCATGTACTAAACCAGTAACACCGTCAAAGCCTAAGCCGATCGTTAATCCATCAACTGGTTTTGAACCAAGCTTCAAGCCAAAGTTAGTGTGTGGGCTCTTACCTTCCTTACCACCACCCATTGGTTCGCCAGCCATATAACGCTTAGGTTCTTGGAAAGTTGAGTTTACAGTTGCATCAATTGTTAAGTACTTTTCAACTGGTTCCATATGGAAATCAAAACCTATTGCATAAAGTGATTCAGTATCCTCTTCAGGTCTATCTTTATTAGTTTTACCATCAGGATACTTTACATCATCTCCTCGTTTCCAGTTTCGGTTTGAACCAAACTTCAAGCCTACATCGATGTCCATAACATCCGGGTTAGCATAACCAATTTTTGTACCCCAACCGTCAAACTTAGGCTCAAACCAGCTGGTTTTAGCATCGGTAATTGATTTCCAACCACGTGCATAGTCTGTTCCAAAATACGGCTCGCTATAAACGGTAAGATAAGCACCAAAGAAAACTAACCTTGCATCTACATCAAAGCCATCTACACTTCCTTTGGCTTCAGGTCTTACATAAAATTGAACATCTGCATAAACATCAGCTTCTTTATTGCCACCACCTTTAAACGATTGTTTGTCTGCAAAAAAAGGAATAGAAATTTTCAAATTATGGTCATTATAAAAACCATGAGTTGGGTAAGCAGGTTCTCCAAAATCTTTTTTTGTGCCCTTACCAAGATCAATTCCCCATGTCAATGTTGCAGACCCCTTTGCTTTAACAGCAAGTCCATCTTGTGCAAATACAAAGCTTCCTAGCATTGAAATGCACAATAAAATACTTAAGAATTTTTTCATAAAAATTCCTCCTCTCAAAATTTTTTGTATCAAAATATGACACATTGGTATTATCGTATTTAAAACATATTTTGTCAAGTCTTTTTTAATATTTTTTACAAAAAAGTTACACTTTTTTTACATTTTCTTTGCTTTTTTGTCAAAAAAACGTATTTTTTTTATTGTTTTCTGCAAAAAAAATTATTTCACCAAAATAAAACTAAAAGTGCTTGACAAAATTTTTAAATTATGCTATATTGTCAATTATAGGCGGATGTCGTATAACGGCTATTACCCCAGCCTTCCAAGCTGGAGACGTGGGTTCGACTCCCATCATCCGCTTACCCTCTTTTTTATCTTTGTACGACTATCCTTATTTTTCGAAAATCGCTTATCCGCTCACTTCGGATGGGTGAGCGGTCTTGAACCTAGCGATGAGTTACAACGCTGAAGTGGCAAAGTCGGGCGGAAATTTTTGTGCACAAAAATTCCCGCTTAAGCAAGCCAGAGCTACGCTCCTCGCTGTAGCTTTCCGCCACGGACGCCGGGCTGATGAACAAAGCAACGGCGATGTTTTGCAACCCGGTTTTGTCAAGTTGCAAAACTCGACCACCTTGAAAAAATATGGACATTTTTTCAAGGTGAAACTTTTTTTTCAAAGATGCATAAAAAAAACAAAATAATTAGCTATCTTTAGGATATGAACAAAAAAAACTTTATTAACAAAGTCAAAAATCATTGGCAGAAAAAACCATTCGAGGACTTAACCCTCGCCGATGATTTTATGTTTTGCGTAGTTATGCAAGAAGGGGATATTTGCCTACAGCTTTTAAATATAGTTCTTAAAAACGAAGTAGGCAAACTTATTCGGATAATTCCACAAGATACAGTTGCGGGCAAAAGCAATGCTAAGGGCGTGCGACTTGATATAACGGCTCAAGACACGGCGGGCAAGCTGTACAACATTGAAATGCAAACCTCTCAACAGCATTTTCTAGCTAAACGAATGCGGTATTATCAATGTGCTATTGACCAAAGTTCGCTGGACAAAGGTGGAGATTATATAGATTTGCCCGAGACATTTATTATTTTCTTTTGTACTTTTGATTACTTGAAAAAAATCTGCCTTTGTATACAATTAAACCGATATGCAAAGAAACAAGTGAAGTCTTTAACGATGGCACTACAAAGCTTATCGTAAACACAAATGCTTCAGAAAAAGCAGCACCAGAACTAAAAGCTTTATTGCAATATATGAACGGAATGCCCGCAACGAGCGAGTTTACTAAAAAGCTAGATGAAAAAGTACAGGCAATAAAGCAAAACGAAGTTAGGAGGAAAGAGTATATGAATATAAACGCATTTGAAATGGACGCCCGCCGAGACGGTATAGCAATTGGTTTACTAGAAGGACGCGAGGAAGGTGCCTACCAAACAAAGCTGGAAACAGCTAAGAATTTGTTACAAATTGGACTTTCTGTTGAACAAATATCCAAAGTTACAGGACTTTCTGAGTCAGAAATTGATGAGTTGTAGAATCTCATAAAAGGCTTGCAAAACTTGACCGCTTTGAAAAAACAAGAATGTTTTTTCTAAAGAGGAATCTTTACATCACTCCAAAAATCTAAACTTTTTTCTCAAAGATGATAAATTTTTGATTTTTTTCGAGTATATTTATATATAGAACAACTTATAAAAAAAGGAGTTTTATTATGAGTTTAGATAATTTACTTGACCCAAAAACTGATTGGGTTTTTAAGTTGATGTTTACAAAAGGCGAAAAAGGAAACAAGGCGTTAATCAGTTTCCTAAATGCGTTTTTAGCTGGCACTTACGGCACGATACACAAGGCTGACGTTCTAAACACAGAGCTGACTCGTGATATGCCAAATGGTGAAACTTATCACCTAGATCTTTTGGTAAAAACCGACAACCGTCTAATCGTGAACATCGAAATGCAGCAGTTTTGGAAAACCGATTTTTCGCATAGGATACAAATGTATTTACTTAATGTTGGACATCGCTTTCTAAAAAAACACCCAAAACTCGATGAGCCTCTATGTGCAATCAGTCTAACAGTTTTTGGGGAAAAAGTTCCTAAAACAGCAGAGTTGCCGAGAACATCAAAAAGCTCGATACTTCAATATCTTTATATTGACTTAAATAAGTTAATTGGTTACACTTTAAAAAAAGATATTGGCAATTACACAGCACAGGATTTTTGGATACGCTTTTTAGGAAATTACAAAAGCGACGCGAAAACAAAAGCGTTAAAATCGCTTTGCGAAAAGAACGAAGGAGTAAATATGGCAAACGAAGTATTGCTTACAGTAACTGAAGAAGAAAGACAAAT
>JARGFC010000014.1:0-6315 GCA_038397925.1 Treponemataceae bacterium | reverse complement strand
TTGTCTAAAGTGTAACCTATTAACTTATTTAAGTCAATATAAAGATATTGAAGTATCGAGCTTTCCGATGTTCTAGGCAGCTTTGCTGTTTTTGGAATTTTTTCCCCAAAAACTGTTAGACTAATAGCGTATAAAGGTTCGCCTAGTTTTGGGTGTTTTTTTAGAAAACGATGTCCAACGCTAAGCAAATACATTTGTATCCTATGCGAAAAATCAGTTTTCCAAAACTGCTGCATTTCGATGTTTACAACTAAACGGTTGTCGGTTTTTACCAAAAGGTCTAAGTGGTAAGTTTCACCATTTGGCATATCACGGGTCAATTCTGTGTTTAGAATGTCTGCAGTTTTGATCGTGCCATAAGTGCCAGCCAAAAACGCATTTAGAAAACTGATTAACGCCTTGTTTCCTTTTTCGCCTTTTGTAAACATCAACTTAAAAACCCAGTCAGTTTTTGGGTCAAGTAGATTATCTAAACTCATAATAAAACTCCTTTTTTTATAAGTTGTTCTATTACTAATAATAGTAAAAAAAAATTTAAATGCACACAAAATTCAAAAAAAAGTTGAAGTTTTTTTTGGTTATGCAAGAGTTTCACCTTAAAAAAATGTCCTTGTTTTTTTCAGGCGCTCGAGTTTTGCAAGCTTGAATACTTTGTTTGTGCAAAACATCGCAAAAGCAAAATACTAGCTCGACATACTTGTAGGGAGAATTAAATGTACTTGCGTAATCTTCGTAAAAAGCAAAGGCGTAAAAAATTTATCTGGGGAAAACTCGTTTACGTACTTGTATAAGGCTCTAATTAAGCGTAAAAATCTCAAAGCTGGTTTTACGGATAAGTTTTCAACTTAGCGGAAAATTTTCAACGTGAGTTATAGACCTTCCGCTCATACCAAAAGCGGAAGGAAAAAGTTTTAAGCAAAAAAGCTTTTCTTATAAAAGTTAAATAAAAAAGCATCGCTGTTTTTTGTACCCGTTGAGTTTTGCATCAATTGCTTTTATGCCATACAAAGGATGTTCTTTATGGTAGGTTAACAAAAAATTAGTTTGTAAGACTGCCTCCGCAACTGCTTCCATATCCTGCGGTACAGCTGTAGCAAAGCACAGATGTTTTTATTTGCCTTTTACGAATGGGGGTGTTTATGAGTTCGTCGATGTTCTTGTATGATTCAGGTTTAATTCCAAGCACGTGATAATATTCACAATCATATAAGCTTCCATCATAATCTACATTTATCTGATTCCTACACATTACCTGAGGTACATTATCTTCGTGAAAATTATCGCTTTGAAGTTTTATGTACGAACCTAGTTTTCCCTGACGCTTTAATTGCTGTGCGAATCTTCCGAGCGGAACATTCCCAATTGCGATTATTTCAGAAAAAACTATACCGTAATTATTAAAAAGAGTTTCTTTATATGTTCTTTCAAGCATAGCTTCATTCGGTGGAAGATAAGGACCATCAGTATTATAAACTAAGGTTAAATGCAACTGCTCATCACTTCCATAACCTCTTTGATTCAGTTCTTTAAGAATTTGTATTGAATCCTTAAAAACATTGCCACCACGCTGATTATCCACAACACTTTCATTATAGTATGGCAATGAGCAAATCAATTTGACCTTGTTTTTTTTGTACACATCCATCAGATTTGCATATTCTTTCATTTTTAAGATTGTCAGATTTGTTCTAACAATGACATCACCAATGGCAGAAGCTTTTTCTATAAAATATTGAATATGTGGATTCATTTCTGGTGAGCCGCCTGTGATATCCATAATTTTGAAATCACCTGTTTTAAATGATTTTAGGCACTTGTCCATTGTTTCTTTGCTCATCATTTCTGTTCTGCTAGAATTGCATCCAAGAAAACAATGATTACAAGCTAAATTACACTTATATCCCACATTTACCTGCATTATTGAAGGATTTTCTTTTGAATAAAGCTCATCGATAGTTTTTAACCTATCATTAAAATTAGGAATATCATATCGTTTAGCTTCTTCATTTAGAACATCAAGTGTAACTTTTGTTTCAAAATCATATTGTGATGGATTAGTATACAAGGATATTTCACTAAAAAGCCCCTTGTGTTCTACTCCTGCTCCGTCAACCTTAAAATGTTCGTTAAACCTTGAATTTAAAATTATATTAGCGATATTTCGGCTTATTCCTACGGGTTTATTTTTTACAAAACGAAGCTGCTCATCAAAATCAAAGTATCGTTTGTTTTCGCTCATACTACCAAGATAAGTTCCACTATGTCCGTAATCTTCTTCGCGGTCCTCCAAGACGGAGCATTTGAAAGCCCTCACAGTACAAGAAAAAAAGGATATATCTCCAATAATACGAGCTATTTCAAAATCATTTGGCTGAATAGGGGTTTTATCGAGTGTATAATATGTTGTAAACCCACATTCCTCCATAAGTCTGCGAAAATCTTCTATGTACATCGAGCCGCCCATACACTCTCCGTACATAACAGGGTCGTTTTTTATTCTGTCTGGAAGTCTTCGGTCTACAAAAACATCCGAAAAACAAAGTTCGCCTCCCACTTTAAGAACTCGATATACTTCTTGAAAAATCTGTTTTTTAAATGGAGATAGGTTTATTACACAATTAGAAGTAACCACATCTATGGTGTTATCTTTAATTCCAAGGCTTTTTAAATCTTCAATGTATCCAAAATGAAAACTTGTATTAGGTTTTTTATATCCAAATATTTTTGCCTGTTCTTTTTGATATTTTTTTGCAACAGCAATTTGTGCCTCGGTCATGTCGACTCCATGAACATAACCTTTTTCTCCAACAAGCTTAGACAAAATATATACATCTCTTCCGCTACCACAACCCAAATCAAGAGCTGTACAGCCTTCAAGTCCCATAGGAATAGGTGAACCACATCCATAAAACTTATCAATAATTTCGTCATTTATTTTAGGAAATATATCTTTTACATATTTTGGAGGAGCAGAAGTGGTACAGCATGCATTTGTTTTTAGATCATCACTGGTTTTCAGAATAACGCCATAGTATTCTTTTACTTGCTCATGGATACTTTTATCTGACAATTTATTTTCCCTCGTCCATCATACCGAAGCTCTCGGTAAAATATATTTTCATTTTTACATTGTACTTTTGTGCAACAACATCAAATGCTTCATCAACAATATCAAGTAAAAGTTCCGACTCGCAAACAGCGCGTGCATTAATTACAAGTTGCAGTTTATCGGTTTTTTCTTTAAGCTTTTGATCATGAATAATATCATAGTCAACTCCGATAAGACTGGATTTACCATAATCGTCATCATTTCCAATCGCAAAAGTTTTAAGATGAGGCACATTTCTTTTATTTTCAATAAGACCACCTCTTATTTCTTCAATAATGTCATCAACAAGTTGGTTCCCATCAAATTTTTTGCCGTCTTTAGATGTAATATACACATTTCTGTTAAACCATGACATTTTCTTTTCAGCGGCAATAAATTCTTCTCCGCCATAGCCAATATCGGTTATATTTACACGACTTTCATTTTCTAAAATATAATCAACAAGAGGCTTTAAATTCTTTTTTTCCTTTGCAGAAATAGCAAATACGGGAATTCCGGGGCAAGCTTCTTCCAGAAATTTTACATATCTTTCAACATCTTCATCAGTCATTAAATCTATTTTGTTCAAAACAACGCAATCTGCTTCTTTTAGCTGTGCATTTAACAAAAATTTAAGCTCTTCAGGAAGGTTAATATCGGCTCGTTCAGGCATAATCATTTTGAGTCTTTCAGGGTCTGTAATTACTGTAAACGGTGCAAGAATAAATTCATCGCTATGATTATTTTTTAAATTGCCATAAACATGAGCAAGTGCTCCTACACCACATCCCGGAATATCCGACATTACAATATCCTTAGGCTCTTTGTTCAGCCGATTAATTCTTTCGATTAGCGTGTCGGGAATAAAACAAATACAGTCGCCCGTTATCGGCGAAACTTCTAAATTTTGCCGGTTTGAATATTCAGCGTCGATTATATGTTTTGCACCTAAATCATTAGCAATAATAGCTGCACTCCTGCCAGAATTATTCAAGTATTCTGTAATCGCAATCATTGTAGTTGTTTTTCCTGCTCCCAGAAACCCACTTACTACCATAAATCTTTTTCTATTCATAAAATTGTTCCTCTAATAATAAATATATATTTATTATATTTTAAATAATTTTTTTTGTCAAGTCTTTTATTTTATAAATCACAAGATTTTACATCTAATTTTGCAACTTGGCAAAATTAGTGTTGCAAAACACTACTTTTTTACACTTTAGCGAGGAGCGTAGCTCTGGCTTGCTTAGGCGGGAATTTTTGTGTCAAAAATTCCCGCCCTCTTTGCCACCTTTGCGTTATAAACTCATTCGCTAGGTTTAAGCCCCTGAGTTATCCCAAGACGAGGGGATAAGCGTTTTTCGCAGGGCACGCTCAAGTCTTACAATTGTTAAAGCACAATTCACAAGCCTGCCATCCGTGACGGAAGAGCGATTTTCGAAAGACACGGACAAATCTTATTTTTGTTAAAATTTGGGGCTTTTTTTTTTAGGGTTTATTTGGTATACTTATATATTGAAATAATTATGGAGAATTTATGTTTAATCCTTTTGATTTGATGAAAAAAGCGGGAGAAATGCAAAATATTTTACAAAACCTAAATCTTGAGGGAATGAGAACTCAGGCAGAGGCGGGTGGTGGTTTGGTGAAGGTGATTGTAAATGGACGGATGGAAATGGTTGACCTCATTTTAGACCCAATTGCTGTTGATAATCGGGATGTAAAAATGTTGCAAGATTTGATTATTAGTGCACAAAATGAGGCGAATAGGCGAATGTTTGACGAGGTAAAAAATAAAATTGCATCTGAACTTGGTATTCCCGGATTGGCGGGCTTAAACATATGAAGGCAATTGATAATGTTGTGGAGCATTTTTCTCGTCTGCCGGGCATTGGAAAAAAAACGGCAACTCGCTTGGCTTATTTTTTGCTTTCGCGGGATAAATCGCAGGCAAAGGCTCTTGCGGCAAGCTTAAACGCCTTGCATGAAAATATTCGCACTTGTTCGATTTGTGGAAGTTTTTCGGAAGGAGATTTTTGTGAGTTTTGTAATGATGCGTCCCGCGACAAGAGTATAATTTGTGTTGTTGAAAGACAGCAGGAACTTCTTTCTTTTGGGGAACTTACTGAATATCGTGGACTTTTTCACGTTTTAGGCGGAGCTATTTCGCCACTTGACGGTGTGGGACCTGAGCAACTTGCAATTAAAAGCTTGTTCAAACGTTTAGATGGGGGCGAAGTAAAAGAAGTAATTATCGCCACAAACCCAACAATTGAGGGGGACACAACCGCTCTTTATCTTCACAAGCTTTTACAGGATTATAATATAAAAGTAACTCGGCTTGCTTCGGGGATTCCCGCAGGTGGCGATTTGGAATACGCTGATAAGCTTACTCTTTTGCGGAGTTTGCGTGGGCGAATGAGTTTTTAGGTTTTAAGTAAAATGCTTCAACTTGTAAAATATAGCTTTTACGAACTTGAAATTAAACGATCGCTTTTTTTAGCCGAAGGTTTTCCGGTTCGCAGTGCCAGCGAAGCACGAGAAATTATAAAAGCTCAGCGGGCAAAGTACAAAGATGCAAGGCATGTGGTTCACGCTTTTTCTATTGGGAAAAATGCAGAAGTGCTAGGCTCATCCGATGACGGCGAACCTGCTGGGACGGCGGGTGCTCCTGCGTTAAAAGTAATACAGGGTATGCAAGTAACAAATGCCTTGGTTACGATAACTCGCTGGTTCGGAGGAATTCTTTTGGGGACGGGCGGACTCGTGAAAGCCTACAGCGAATCAACAAGGGGGCTTTTGGATTCTGCAAGCCTTGAAAAAATAATTGAAAAAACATCTTTGGATTTTTCTCTCGATTATGCAGAATACAATCTTATACAAAACTCCTTTACTGAATTTGGCTTTGAAGTTGAAAACACCGACTTTGGAACAATGGTCATCATAAAGGGAAAGCTCCCTGAAAAAAAACTTAAAAGTTTTGCCCTCTTTATTAAAAACGCAACTAACGGTCGTGTGGATTTGTAAGAGAGAAAAATATTTTGGGCGTTCCCCTCGCTATCGCTCGGGTCGGCGTATTCAAAGCTACGCCTATCGGCTCCGACCAAAATTGTGGCGTCAATTATCGCCACAATTTTGTTTTGGTTTGCATTTTGAAAAATGCAAACCAACTTTGAATGTGCCTAACGCTCACCTTAAAAAAATGTCCATATTTTTTTAAGGTG
>JARGFC010000013.1:0-51103 GCA_038397925.1 Treponemataceae bacterium | reverse complement strand
AATAAAGGAGAACATATACAATCTCATTGTAGCAGCCATTAAAATTCCCCAATTATCTCCACCGTATGCGAAAGCTTGCTTAAACAAGAATGTTTGTTGTACTGCAAACAAAATTTGCATCATCATTGCAGAACTTCCTATGCTAAACATTTCACTGGAAATATCCTTACTCTTTTGGATTTTATGAATTCCCACAAAAGCACTTTTCTTTGAAAAATAGCGGAAAGTTAATATAGCTTGCACAATTTGAGAGATTACAGTTGCAATAGCGGCCCCTTCAATCGCATATTCTCCCATCAACTTCATGAAAATAGGATCTAAAATAATGTTTAATAAAGCACCTATTCCCATAATCTTCATAGATTGCTTTAATGCACCTTCACCACGCATTGTCATATTTCCGGCTTGAGCAAAATTAACAAATATGGAGCCAAAGAAAACTACTCTTAAATATCTAACTCCAAGTTCTTTAATGTTTCCCTTTGCTCCTACCAAGTCCAGAAAATTAGGTGCAAATAACAAGCCTAATATGGTTATAACTACAGAGAATAAAATTACCCAATAGCAAAAATTTCCAAATATTTTGTCAGTTGTTTCTTTATCTCCTTTTCCAATAGCCCTGGATAATATCGATGCACTACCCACTCCAATAAGTGCTGATATTCCACCGTTTATAATCGTCAAAGACATAGATACACTGATTGCTGACATTGCATAGTCTCCAATAAGCCATCCAGCAAAAACTCCGTCCATAAATGGATATAGCCCTATAACGACCATTCCAATAATTCCCGGAATGGCTAATTGAAACAATAAGTCTTTTGGACTTTTAGTCAACAATTGAGTTTTCATATCTTGTTTTTCCATATTTTTCCTTCTATTATTTTTAATTATCTGAATCTTGCAAAAACTTTTTTTACAAGTTTCCATCAATTTACGATTTTTTAAACCTTACACTTCAAGCATTTTTTGATAAATAGGCGACTTTTCTTGTAAGTCTTTATCTTTACCTATTGCCTCTATTTTTCCATTATTCAAAACTACAATTTTATCAGCCCCCTTAATCGTTCGCATTCGGTGAGCGATAATTATCACCGTTTTATTTTTTATTAAAGCAGAAAGAGCGTCCTGAATCAAACTTTCGTTTTCTACATCCAAAGAAGCCGTCGCTTCATCTAAAAGAATAATCGGAGCGTCTTTTAAAATCGCCCTCGCAATCGAAATACGCTGTCGCTCTCCACCGGAAAGCCTTGCCCCGTTTTCACCGATTAGCGTATCGATTCCTTCAGGCAACTTTGAGATAAATTCATCGCAGCGAGCAAATTTTGCTGCATTGATAATTTCTTCATCACTTGCACCCTTTTTACCGATTTTAATATTGTCCTTGACGCTCGCATTAAACAAAACCACATCTTGAAAAACAATGGAAAAGTTTTCAAGAAGCGTTTCAGGGTCGATTTTCGAAATATCTTCACCACCGAGTAAAATACGCCCCTTTTGAATATCCCAAAATCTTGCAGCAAGTTTTGTAAGCGTTGTTTTGCCACTCCCCGAAGGTCCTATCAATGCCGTAACTTCTCCTTGTTTTGCAGTAAAACTCACTCCATTAATAACCGAATAATCCTCATATCCAAAATGTACATCTTGAAATTCAATATCATAGTTTTTAACATTCATTTCGGTTTTGCCTTCTTGGATAGGCATTGTTTTAATTTCTTTTATTCGGGCAACTACGGCATCTAACATTGTAATCATTGACATAAAAACTATTAAGTTTTCTATGGACAAATAAATACTGGAGGTTAGCATTAAAAAAGCAATATATGTTAAAATATCAATTTCGCCTGCTAGCAACATATTTATACCGACAATCGCCACTGACACAATGCCAAACTTTAATACAATTCTACTAATTCCGGTAGCAAAAGCACTGGCAAACTCACCGGATTTTTTCGCTTTCATTAAATCGTCCATTTTAGAATTAAAAGTTTTTAAAGTTTTTTCTTCCAAATTATAAGATTTGATTTCTTCTGCTTTATCCGTCATTTCTTGAATATCATCTGCAACAATTCTGTTGTTTTGTACAAATTTTTCAAAGCTTTTCTTTTGGAAAGTTTTTGCATAGTAATAAATAATCAGCGAAAGTGGAATTACCCAAAGGGCTGCGATAGCGAGCTTCCAGTTATAAATAATAATCATTATCGATATGATTATTGTAGAAAATATTGTTGCGTACAATAAAGGAACCGCGTGAGAAAAAATGAGTTCATATAAAGTTATATCGCTCATAACGGTTGCCGAAATGTCGGATAAATTCCTTTTACCAAAAAACGAAAGTGGCAGTTGTTTTAGACGATTTGCAATGTCAATCCTTGATTGCGCACTTTCGTTATAAACATTTTCATATAATTGTACATAATCCCAGCGAGAAACTAAAAACATTACAACAAACATTACTAAAATAATTATCAAATACTGCACGAGTGAAAGTTCGGCTGGTGCGGGTATGCCCGAAACTCCACCTAAGTATTGAAATAAAAACATAAATCCCACGGTAGGTGGAAAAAGTTTTGTTAAATTACTTATTGTATGTGAAAAAATTGATTTTTTAAGATTCTTAGCTCCTATGTCAGTCATAGCATATCTTTCTTTGAAATTAAGCATTTTGTCCTCCTATTGTCCAAGTAATTGATCTTTGGAATTCGTCCCACATTTGTTTATACATTCCATTTTGTTCGAGTAAATCATTATGGCGACCCGATTCAACAATTTTGCCTTTATCTATTACTAATATTTTATCTGCGTCAACAATCGTTGAAAGTCGGTGAGCAATCATCAATGTCGTTTTATTTTTTGAAAGTTCTTTAAAAGATGCTTGAATGATTTTTTCATTTTCAGGGTCGGCAAAGGCAGTTGCTTCGTCTAAAATTATCAAGTCGGCATTTTTTAAAAAGGCTCGTGCTATAGATAAGCGTTGTACTTCTCCACCCGAAAAATAAGTTCCCTTTGTACCAAAAACAGTATCTAAACCTTTTTCCAAATTATCAACAATTTCTTTTGAGCCTGAATATAGCAAAGCTTTTTCTATTTCCTCATCGCTTGCATTTGGATTTCCTAAAAGTAAATTTTCTTTGAGACTCATTTTGAAAAGTCCCGGGTTTTGAAACACAAAGGCAATTTTTTTCATAAGGGCATTTTTCTTATAATTTTTGATGTTTTCTCCACCGATTAAAATTTCGCCTGTATCAACATCATAAAAACGAGATGCCAGTCTTGCTATTGTTGTTTTTCCTCCACCTGAAGGACCTACGAGTGCAATCGTTTCACCTTCTTTTGCAGTGAAAGAAATTCCATCGAGGATTTTTTCGCTTTTTTCATTATTGTTATTTTTATAAGAAAATGAAACATTTTTGAATTCTAAGCTATTTTCACTTTTTTCTTTATTTCCATATGTAATATCTTCATACGCAAAAATTTCGTCTATTTTATCCAAAGCTTGTTCAGCAAAATTTGCATATTGTTGGATAGTTATATTTCTAAAAATAAGTATTCCAACTGCAGGACCTATCAATAGATAAATAATAGCGTTAGCGGCAATTTGTTTTACATTTCCTCCGGATTGAATAAGTAAAATTGCAATAGGAACTAGAAAAAATGAGGTTGCAGTAATGATAACTTCAAACAAACACCATTTATTTTTATAGCCAAGTGTCAATTCAACAACTAAATTTCTTACTTCGATAATTTGCGAATAAAAGCGGTCAAAACTTTCTACACTTTGGGCAAAGGTTTTAACTACCGGTATACATCTAACATATTCTACAGCTTCTGCTCCAAGATTTGCATTAGATTTATAATATAAATCCGTCCGTTTTCGGCTTGTTTTTGAGTGAAAATTCAACATTAGTACAAAGCTTACGATGATGGAGAGTAAACTTGCTAGTCCTAGTTTCCAGTCAAAAACAAAAAAGAAAACAAGTAATACGATTGGAGAAAGCATTGTCGATGCCAAGTCGGGAAGTTGGTGAGCTAAAAAAGTATGCGTTTCTCCTGCTCCTTCCATAATAACCTGTCGCAGTTTTCCACTTTCACGATTAGCAAAAAATCCGAGCGGTTTGTGTATCATCTTTTCGATATTTTGCCTTATAATATTGCCTTCTACTTCAAAAGCAAATATATGAGAAGAAGTGAGGGCAATTAAATAAATAACCAGTCCGATGGCTGCACAAACACCTGCATATATTGCATACTGTTTTATAATAGCCACATCCACTGATTCACTTAAAATAATGCCACTTGTGATTTTATGAATATACACAAAAGGCATAAGCACTAAAATGCCAGAAAGACCAGAACAAATCATAGCCCAAAAAAGCAATGGCTTTTTATTTCCAGCATACGGTAGCAACCTTTTTAAAACAGATTGCTTTTTTTCTTTTTTATCCATATCTAACTCCTAAAAAGCACCACCTATTGTAAGCATAGGGTAACTTTTGTGCTTATTATACCGATAAGCCTATCGAATGTCAATAGGAAAAAGAAATTTTATTTGAAAATTTGGGTTATTTTTTTTATTGTTAGGTTTTGTATAGTAATTTTTAGATAACTTAATAATGCAACATTTAATTTCGTCGACTAAATGGTCGGCTCATTAACTGGTCGAGTTTGCTCTTGGAGTTTTGCTTTGTGCAAACTCACGAGACAAAAAAGCAGAACACAAATTAAACACATCTGTGTAAATATCATAAAAAGTAAACACCTAACTGCATCCCTGCAAATCGAAAGTTTATATAGCCATCATTTAAAAACTGCTTGACTTTTTTAAGCCTTGTGTTGACTAGTTTTTGATTTTTTGCTACAATACGTTTAAGTTATGCCAACGCTTTCGCATAAATTTAGCATTTGAGGTAAACATGAGTGAAGAAAAAACGAGTTTTTTGGGCAAAATTTATTCAAAACCAAAGTTAAATGTTTTAGTGATTGTTGCTATTACAGTTTTTTTTGCTATGCAACTTCCGCGTGTAAAAATAGATAATAATAATTTTAATTTTATTCCAAAGGATGACCCCGCAAGAATTGCGAATGAAGAAGTTGCAAAAATTTTTGGTGAGGAAACACCTATCTTATTGGGAGTAGAGCGAAAATATAATAATGTTTTTGACTTGGATTTTATAAACCAATTGCGAAAAATAGACGAGACTCTTGCAGAAATGCCGTCAGTCAAGCGTACAATTTCTATTCTTAACACAGATCATATGGAAGGGGAAGACGGTGCAATGATTGCAAGACCTCTCATCGACGAAAATTACAAAGGTACCCCCGCCGAAATTCAAGCTTTAAAATACAAGCTAAGAGACTGGAGTGAAATGTATTCACGAACCCTCATTTCCGAAGACTTTAAAGCTGTTCAGTTTGTTGTGTTTCTTTCGGTTTCCTGTGATGAGGCGGGTTCGCCTGAAGCTTTGGCTGTTTGTCGGAAAGCTCTAGAAATAGCTAAAAATTGGGACTTCCCTGACTCTGAGGTTTTTGTTACAGGTACACCTGTTGTCAGTGAAATAGTAAACGAAGCAACCGCCCACGATCTTGCAATCTTAGTTCCAATTGTAGTTTTAGTTGTGGTCGGCGTTTTGTATCTTTCGTTTAGGCGACTTTTAGGCGTGCTTTTGCCGCTTTTGACGGTTATAATTTCTGTTATTTGGTCGGTGGGGGCGATGCCTTTATTTGGTGTAAAGCTTTCGATTCTTTCCACAGTTATGCCCGTTATCTTAGTTGCTGTGGGAAGTGCTTACGGTATTCACGTTATAACACATTATTTTGACCATATAGACGAAAACATAAAAGAACTTTCAAAAGACGAACACAAGTTATTGATTATAGATGTAATGAAAAAAATAATCTGGCCTGTATTTTTAGCAGCACTTACTACTTTTGCAGGTTTTGTTTCATTTTGTTTTACTCCAGTTTTACCGATTTTTCATTTTGGTATTTTTGCAAGCTTTGGTGTAATGGTTGCCTTTGTGGTAGCGGTTTTGTTAATTCCTTCGATACTTATTTTAACAGGACCTAAGGTTTTACAAAGGTCTAAAAAAATAGGAAAAAAGTCCAGCAAGCTTGACAGTTTTATTGCAAAAACTTTTTTGCTAATTTCAAAGCGAAAACGCACTGTGCTTTTTTTTCTAGTTGTAGCTTTGTCGGGAAGTGCATTTTTGAGTCGAGAGATTGTTGTGGAAAATATTCTTGTCGAATATTTTAAAAACGACCCAACAGTTGCCAATGCGGACAGGTTTGTACGAGAAAAATTTTCAGGTGCAAAGGAAGTATTCTTGATTATAAAAGCCGATCAAGCCGATGTTGTAGTTCGCCCTGATGTTCTTTTAGCTGTGGATAAGTTTACAGAATATTTTTCAGCACATCCTGAAGTTGGAAAAATCACTTCTCTTTCCACACTGATAAAACGCATAAATCAAGTTATAAATTCTGATGCCTCCGCAGAGGGCTTGGCTCAGGTAGAAGTAGACTCAAGTGTTGATGATAGTTTTGGCGAATTAGGGGACTTCAGCGACTTTGACGATTTTGGTGAACTCGGAGACTTCAGCGAGTTTGACGAATACAATGATGATGAAATTGAGAACAAGGTAGCAGGTAAAGAGCCTAGCATAAGTTTTTGTGATTTAATAAAATATCTTGATGCTGTTGTAAAAGAAGCTCCAACTCCTGAAAGTATAAGTGCACGCGAGCTAAGTCGTGCTCTTGCAGAAAAAATAAATTATAACGGTTTAAGTTATTATGAAATTCCTAGCGATCCAGCAAAATACGGCAAGGTAGATATGGACGGCTTACAAGCAATTATTCACGACTACTTGATACTGTTAGCTTCAAATCTTGACGGCTTTGTTGACAATTCTTTAAGCCCAAAAGTTCAAAAAGTAGCAGTCCAACTTCTCACCACAGGAGAAATCGATACAAAAAAAGTCGTAAACGAAATGAGCGAATACATAAACGCAAACTTTCCAAAAGATGTTAAAGTACAAATAGCGGGAACTAGCCTTGTGGAGCAATCTTTGAACGATTTAGTTGTAAATTCACAATTTGTTTCTTTGGGGATTTCGCTTGCAATTGTCTTTATGATTCTTACGGTTTATTATCGTTCACTTGTTGCGGGTATTATCGGTATAATACCGCTTGCTCTTTCAATACTTGCAAACTTTGCAACAATGGCAGTTTTGGGAATTAAAGTAAACATAGGCACATCCCTAGTCGCAAGCTTTGCAATCGGTATTGGTATAGATTACACAATACATTATCTCGATGCTTATCATCGTGAAATATTAGCAGCAAACGACAATGGCGACTTTTTATACAAAACCTTTTATGGTTCAGGAAAAGCAATTATCTTTAATGCTATTTCCGTTGGTGCAGGTTTTGCAGTTTTAATATTTTCCGACTTCCGTATGCTTTCTGACCTAGGGCTTTTGATTTGTCTTGTGATGGGCGTTAGCTCGCTTGCAAGTTTAACTGTTTTGCCAGTACTTTTGAACACACTCAAACCAAAGTTTATTCGCAAAATATTCAAACGTGATAAAATAGCTTAACATTAAGGTTTAAAATATGTTTATCACTTAACGCTGTCTGAAGCATCGTAAAACTTTTGCATATACCGTCCAATTGAGCCATAGGTTAAATCCATAACTTGCGAAATTATTTTATAATTAGTAAGAGGCGAAATTTGTGCCAATAATTTTCGGTTAAGCTTCCAAGATCTTGTGTATGACTTGCTTAGTTTTAAACATTTACTGTAGTCATAATTACTAGAGGATAAGTACTTGAGCCTTTTTTTATTATAGCACATTTTAAAATAAAACTTTGAAACTTTGTTGTCGAACGTTTCCATAATTTTTTTACGAGCTTGGCAACAATCCTCTATATAGACTAAATTACCAAAAACTTTTTCTTTATCCACTCCAAAAAAGTCGCAAAGCTTTGACACTTTTTCATGCCCCAAAATATCTGCATATCGATAAATTAAAATTTGCTCTATCGTTTTTTCTTCGCGAATCGTATAACGAATATTTGAATATACCCTATCAATAATTTTGTTGAGTTTTTTTACGCTTTCGCTTTCATAATGGATATTAGGCTCGCCCGTGTAAAAGCTGTTTTTTGTATCATCGAAAGAATAAGCATAAGACAAGGGATTGAAAACTTTTTCTTGATTAAGTTTTGCTGTGTTTTCTACAGTTTTCATATATGCTTTTTTTTCATCACGAGCCTTTTTAAACTTATAAAACTCAGTTTTTACAACAATATAAAGATAATAAAAAAAACGTCCTCGTTTTTTATCATAAGCTTTTATAAGCTCATCAAGTTTTTCAAAAAAAACAGAAAAAAAATCGCTAGCAGTATCGCGGTCAGATTTAAAAAAAACTTTATAATTAAAATACAAAACTACCATAAGCTCATCGACAAGTTTTTTCTTTTGACAAGCATCCGCTATTTCGTATTTTTCATAAAACGCATTATAATCAAACATTTGATTCCTCCTAAAATTAAATTGTATTTTACGAAGCTCTAGTAAAAGTCAACGAGCTTCTCTATATAATAATAGTATTTAAAGTTTTTTTTGCACACAAAATTTCAAAAATTATTAAAGACTTTCAAAAAAACAAAAAATAAGTTATCATACGCAAATGGCAAACCCCAAACTTTTTCGCCTTGCTGACAAGGCTGTACTCGAATACTCGATGATAGAAACAAACGATAAAATTTTGCTTGCTGCCTCAGGTGGCAAAGATTCCACCGCACTAGCTGAATATCTAGCCTTTCGCAAAAAACGCACGACATTTTCAGTTGAAGCATTGCATATAAGTACCGAGCTAGAAAACGCCGACCTAACAATACTTAAAAAGCTTTATGAAAAATTTTGTATTAAGCTTGAAATAAAAGAAATCAAAATACTTGAAAGATTAAAAACTGGAAAAAAAATGAATTGTTGGTGGTGTTCCAGTCAAAGACGGGCAGAGCTTTTGAAATACGCTTTGGAAGGAGGCTTTAACAAAATTGCTTTTGGACACCACATTGACGATATTTTAGAAACTGCACTAATGAATATTTTTACCAAAGCCCGCCTCTTTAGTATGCCCCCAGTTTTAAAGCTTGACAAATTTCCGATAACCATAATTCGTCCGCTTGCTTTGGCAGATATTCCCACCATCCAAAATCACGTAACCCAGCAAGGCTATATTTCCAGCACTTGTACCTGCAATTACCAAAGTAACTCCCATCGAAAAATTGCCCGCAAACAACTTGCAAAACTCACCGACAACAAATACGCACTAAAGCTAAAACTTTTTACCGCCCTAAAAAAAGAAAATGTTATTTTGGAATATTTGCACTAGTTTTTTAACATTTGCAAGACTTGTCCTTACTTTGCGAAAATAGCTCATCTCCTTGCTGTAGATGGGCAAGGAGGCTTAAACTAGCAATGAGCTAAAACGCAAAGAGTGGCAAAGTCGGGCGGGAATTTTTGACGCACAAAAATTCCCGCTTAAGCGAGCCGTAGAACACCAATGAAACTCGCTTTAAAGTCCATTTAACAAAAGAGCAGAACGCAAGTAAAACGTTAAAGCGTAAACTTTTCAAAACTAGCTCCACAAAATTTTAAAATCAACATAATATTGAAGTTCATTTATTTAATGAAGTTGTAAAAAATATTCCAAAAACAAAAATATTTACACAAGTTTGGCTCTTGCAATTTTAGATAAAAAGTTTTATAATCACCTTATGGATTCTTTTGTTTTAAGTCCTTCGCTTTTGAGTGCTGATTTTTCAAAGCTTGATCGCGAACTGAAATTTGCCGAAGATAATGGTGCTAAGTGGTTGCATTTTGATGTTATGGATGGGCATTTTGTCCCGAATTTAACTTTTGGTGCACCTGTTATAGCTCCATTACGGAATTTGACAAAGCTGGTTTTTGATGTTCATCTAATGGTTAAGAATCCGCGAGATTATGTCGATAATCTAAAAAAAGCTGGTGCGGATTATTTTACTTTTCATGTGGAAACCGAACCACACGCTGACAGACTGATTTCTGAAATTCACAAAGCGGGAATGAAGGCGGGAATAAGTTTTGTGCCGTCAACGCCTGTTTCTGCGATTTCTCAGATTTTACCGCTGGTAGATTTGGTCTTGGTGATGTCGGTAAATCCCGGGTTTTCGGGACAGAAATTTATTCCTTATTGTTTGGAAAAAATTTCTGAAATTGAGAAAATTCGCCGTGAGCGGAATTTGGGTTTTAAACTTTCGGTTGACGGCGGTGTAAACTCAAAAAACATTAAAACTCTGGCGGATGCGGGATGTGATGTAATTGTTTCGGGTTCGGCTTTTTTTTCAGGAGATTTACGCGTATGAAAAATTGTAAAAAAGGACTTTTGCTTTTTCTTTTAAGTTTTGTTGTATTGTCTTTTTTAACTGCGAACACAAATTTGCATTTAGGTATGGAAGCATATTCTAAGGGAGATTTTTCTTCAAGTATACTTTATTTTGAAAAAGCACTTGATGTTTCTGGAGGCAAAAACGAAGATGCTCAATACTGGCTAGTTATTGCCCTGACTTCAAGCAAAAAGTTTCCTCGTGCCTTAAGTGAGGCAAGGCGATTTTTAGCTCTTTATCCAAATAGCAAAAACACTCCTGAAATGCTTTACCAAAAAGGGCGGTTAGAGTGTGGAACGGGCGCTTACGATGAAGCTATTTCTACACTTTATGATTTTATAAAAAAATATCCTAATAACAAGGCAATAGCGTCTGCTTATTTTTGGATTGGTGAGTCTTTATATAATACGGGGCGTTTTAATGAAGCCCGCACGATTTTTTCTGTAGTGCTTTTAGACTATCCTAATTCGGCAAAAATCGAAGCTACAAAATATAAGCTTGCTCTTATCGATCAAGCATCTACACAGGCTGAGCTTTTACGGCTTTTAAAGCTTAGCAATGAGGAAACTTTGCGTCTTTCGCAAGAGGTGGAAAAGCTAAAAGCTGAATTAGCACAAGCTAAAAATCAAGCAAAGGGAGCCACTAGTTCAAAAGTTGATAGTAGTCAAATTTCAGAGTTGGAGCAGTATTTAATAGAAGAAAGGCGAAAAAATGCCGACCTTTATGACAAGATAACTCTTTTACAAATGAAAAATGATGAGCTAAGTCAAATGATTGCTAATTTTGCAAATAAGAGCTACCTTGACGAAAAACCCACATCGGAAGTTCCAGTGATTCCTGTTGAACCCACTCCCCCTGTGGTTGAAAAACCAAAAGAAGAGCCTACACAGGAAGCTCAAATGAGCGAAGAGGAACTTAAAAGACGACTAGCTTTAGAAGAGCTTTTAAGAAAAGCCGGGATTTTAAAAAATATGTATGATGAAGTTTTAGAAAAATAGGAGTTTACTTATGAAGTTTAATAAAAATATTTTTTGCCTTTTAATTTTTTCGCTTCTTTCTTTTTCGATTTTTGCCGCGGGAAAAACAGAAAAGTCTGAAATCACTTCAGGAAGTTTAAAATTAATTTTTTACAAACAGTCGGGAAGTTTTTGTTTGTATAGACTTTCAGAAATAGGAAAAGATAACTGGGCGCCTCTTTATGACGACCGAGCCCTTGCTAGCACAAATAGTTATAGCCTTTTAGTTGGAAAAAAAATGTATCGAGCAAAAAAGGGACTTGGTAAAAATGTAAATGTAGAAAATAATGGCAATGAAATTTTAGTTACTTATACTTTAGCAAAAAACCTTTTTTTAAATCAACGATTTTATTTTTCTGCACAAAAATATAACACTAGTGCAAATGTTTTATGCATTGAAACAAGCTTTGAAAACACAACAGGGGAAACAGTAGATGTTGCGTTAAGAGCTGTTTTTGATACAAACTTGGGTGAAAAGCAAAGAGTATCTTTATACACGGATTCTCAGTCCATTATGTCTGAAACAAATATTAACCTTGCTGACTCAAAAATGAATTATATTGCTAGTGCTAATTCAATTTCGGCTTGTCTTTTTTTTGTTCGCTTAGAAAATCAAACCACACCGAGCGATATTTTTGTTGCCAATTGGGATTATCTTCAAAGTATGAAATGGATACCAAAGTGCGTTGAGGGGCGTTCTTTTTCTACAAAATATTACAATAATGATTCGGCGATTATGTTTGTCTGGGCTCCAAAGCGGCTTTACTTAAATGAAAAATACACTGTAACAACTTGCATTGGATACAATGATTATCTAAAACGGGATATTCCAGTGGAAGCTCTTGAACAACATTTGAAAGCTTTACCTGAAAAAGAACGCAAAAATTATGATAATATTCAAACCCTTTTAAAACAAATCGAAATGCTCAAGGCTAACCCCGACAAATATAGTGATGAAGAAATTAGAGCTTTAACAGAAAATGTTGATAATGCTATACTTGAAATTCAAGAATAAATTTTGTATAATGGCTTGCGAGGTGTTTTTAAAATTAACTTGTTAGATACACTCAAAGTTTGTTTTTTGTTTTAAGGAAAGTTCGGAATATGGCTTTATCTATTTTAGAGCAAGCGAGGAGATTATTTGCAAAAAAAAAGTTTCCTGAAGTTATTGCAATTCTTCAGCCACATGTTCTAGAATACAGAGATTCTTTTGATTATCATTTGTATTTAGGACTTAGTTTTATGTGGAATGGAGAAATTTCCCTTGCTCTTGATTATTTTGCAGGTGCTAGAAAAATACGTTTAGCAGACCCAACCTTGCTTTCTGCCCAAGCTGTCCTTTTTTTACGGCGAGGCGATACAAATAAAGCTGTCGACTATTATTTACAAGCACTGCAATATGATCCAAATTATAAGCCTGCAAAAAAAGGTTTAGAATTTATACGCCATCACAATAGCCCGGAAGAGCTTGGAGATTTTATACAATCGGGCAAAATTAAAACACTTTATCCCGATCCTACAGTTCAATACAAAAATAGAAAAATACTTAAAAGTGCAGTTCTGAGTTTTGTGGTAGTTTTAATTTTGTGCATAGTTGTGCCACTAGCTATTAAAACCCAAAAACCTACTCAAGCTAAACGAAAAGATCTTTCTGCGCTTTCCGTTGATAACCACGATAAAAAAGCTGCTATAGCCCCAAGTGGCGACTTTTCTCTTGTTCTTACAAAAGAGGAAATAATTGCAATTTACGAGCAAGCACAAAATTATTTTCAAAACTATCGGGATAATCTTGCACAATATGAAGTTAATAAGCTTTTGAATTCGAACGCATCTGATGCGATAAAGCAAAAGGCGAGACTTTTGATGGAATATTTTTATCCTGAAAAGCCGGGCTTTGATACCGTAAAAGATGTTTTTGATTATGAAACTGTTAAAAAAGAACCTGAGCTTTATGTCGGCTGTTATGTTGTTTGGCGTGGTACTGCCCATAATATAATTGCGGGCGATTATAATACTGCCTTTGATTTACTAGTAGGCTATGAAACAAGAACAAATCTTGAAGGTGTTGTTCCTGTTTTTTGTGACTTTGTTTCTAAAATCGATGAAGAAAAACCAATTGAAGTTTTAGCTAAAGTTCAGTTAAAAGACAATGTGGTTTATCTATCGGCTACAAGTATTCATCAAAGTGGTAAGCCATTAAATATTAAGTAATACTTATAAAACTTTTAATAAGTCTGGAGGCTTCCAAAAACTGAAAATTTTTAGAAGCCTATTTTGTTTGCGACCTAGCTGAAATTAACTTACTTAGTTTTTATAAAAAGCCAAAAGATAACAAATTAAATTTAACCTTGCTTTTAAAAACTCAAGTCTTGCGTTATCAAGATAAATTTGTTGAAGCTGAAAGTCGTTAGCACTTAGCTTTCCTGCATTGTACATAATTTCAATTTGCTCAAAACGCTTGGTATTTATTTTTAGAGTTTCGTTTTTGTGTTTAATTATTTCTTGTAAATTATACAAAGTGTTTTTTGCCATCATTATTTGCTCTTCGTATTTTTCATTTAACATTTTTTGTTGAGTAAGATAAATCATTTTTTTGTCAGCAAAGTTTTGGTCGAGTTGAGCTTTTTCCGTAAAGGGGTCAAAACTTAAATTCAAACCTAAGTTCACCGTCCATTTGAACTCAGCATTCTTTTTAAAAGTTTCTTCCACACTGCTAAAAAAACTTTTATTGTACGATGCAAATTCGGGGTCTACATTTTGAAAACTGCATGAAACAAAAAGATTGGGAGTTGCGGTCATAAATTTTTTAACACTCTGATTCCATTCGGCATCCAACTGTAGCTTTTGTAAATCCAATGCACTTATGTTTTCTATTTTTACATTTGATAAAAGTTTTTCCCAGTCTTCAATCCAAGTTAAAAAAATTTCGGGAAGATCATCAAGCGTCAAACCTGTGTTTAAAATTTTTAACTTCAAAGCTTTTAAATTAAATTTAGCATTCAACAAGATTGCATTTTCTTTTTCATAAGCTAGCAATTTTTCGTTAAAGTCCAAAGTAGAAAGTTTTCCTTCTTGCAAAAAAATGTTGTTAACTTCTGTGAGCTTTTTCAAAAGCAAAAGTTTTTTTTCGATTAAAATTATTTTTTCATTTTGTAAAAAATATTCACCTAAATAATTGACTGCGTTTGAAACTTCTGTTGCTGTAACTATTTTGTTTTTTATAAAAAGCATCTTTGTTACATTTTTTTGCGAATAAAAATCTGAGCTAGCTGCACTTATAAAAAGTTTAGGACTCATAACATACAAGGGCAAGTTAATAGATGCTCCTGCTAAAAAGTTATGATTGAATTTTAGCTCGTCACTTTTTAACATTCGCAAATTATTATTTGCAAAAAGTTTTAAGCTACTTCCTAATAAAAGTTTTTGTCTCAAGACAAGGTTTGAGTTTACTTCAAAAGCATTTTGATTTTTTTCTTGCATAAAGCCCATAACAGTCGCCTTATTTTCTAATGAAAGTTTTGGTAACCATTTCATTTTTTCATTTAAAATATTTCTATTTTTAATTTTGTTTTCTACTTGTTCCAAAAAAAATGTTTTATTAGTGTTGCTCAATTTTTTTAATAAAAGATCATAAACATTTTCTTCAGCAAAGCTTCCACAAATTAAATAAAATAAAGTTAAGAAACTTAAAATATTTTTTTTCATAAGCTAATCTCCAATTTTTTTAATATGTAAGAAAAAACTTTTTGCTCACTTACAATAATTTTTGCATTAGCTCGCATACCAGTTTTTAGTGAAAGATTTTCTCCGATAACTTTTTTTATATCAGATGCATTTTTTTCAGGCACAAGTGTAACTAAATAAAAAAGTTCATAACCATTTGACATTGAGTCGGCAGATATTTTTTTCACTCTTGCTTTTAACTCTCTTACATTATTTGAAAAAGCAGGGAGTTTTAATTTTGCTTCCAAACCGAGATGTAAGTTTGCAACATCTCGTTCTCTAACTCGCACCACAATTTCATAACCTAAATCGCTGGGCGGTATGATAGAAAGCACAGGCTTATTAGCAATTATAAAATCATTTTCATTTAATTTATCCAAAGCTAAAACCGTTCCATCGATTGGAGCGAGGACAATATTATTTTCAAGTTGCGTTTCAATTTGTGCGAGACTCGTTTTAAGATTATCCAGTTGTTGCTCGTAAGATTCCTTTTCGTAAATAAGCTGTGATAAAAAACTTTCATTATACTGAGAAAGTTTTATTATTGAGTTTCGCCAAAGTCGTTCAAGCTCTAAAGTTAATTCCTCTGTTATTACTTCAAGTGGTAAAAGTTTTTGTGTGTTAAAATTTTTTTCATGAATTTCGCAAAGCTCAGTCAGTTGAGTTTTTATTTCAAAATAATTTTTAAACCTAGTGTGTGCAGCTATTCTAGACTTTGGTACTAAGTTTTTTTCCAAATAAAAACTTTCACTAATAAGTTCAATATCTGAAAGCCTTTCCTCTACTGTTTTTATTTTTGACAAAATATTTTCTTTGCTTGCAAGTAAAGAAGTAGAATATAGAGAAAAAAGTTTATCGCCTTTTTTGACTACTTGCCCATCTTTAAAATAAATTTTTTCTATCTTGCCCGAGTTAAAAGAATGCACTGAAGAAATATTTTCCGATGGGCGAACAGTTCCGCTTCCTGAAACTGCATCCTCACAACTACCAAACGCAATCCAAAAAACAAAAATAAAAACAAAGGCTCCGATTATTCCGACAATCCAATTTGCAAATTTAGAATTGGCTCGGAAAAAAAATTCGTTTGAATAAGATAAATTTGAAATGTCAACTAATTTAGTCATGCAACCACCTCCATATTTTGGTTTTGTGTTTCCCACAAAGTAGCGTACTTGCCATTTAATCTTAATAGCTCTTCGTGAGTTCCTTGTTCAATTATATTTCCATTTTCAAAAACAAATATTTTATCAAAGTTTTTTATTGTAGAAAGTTTATGAGAAATCATAATTAGCGTTTTATTTTCTGCCAATGTTTCAATGGCATTCATCACCGATGCTTCAAGCATACTGTCCAAAGCCGAAGTCGATTCATCCAAAAGAAAAACTTGAGGTTTTTTCAGAAGCATTCTTGCAATTGCAAGGCGTTGACGCTCACCACCTGAAAGAGTTGCACCTCGTTCACCCACATAAGTTTCATAACGCTTTGGTAAATGACGAATAAATTTATCTGCTCTCGAAAAAACAGACGCCATAAAAATATCATTGGCAGTTGCCGCACTGTTTCCAAATGCAATATTGTCTGCTATCGTTCCTGAAAACAAAAGTGAGTCCTGCTGAACATAACCAATATTGTTTCGTAAAAATTCAAGATTGTAATCTCTGATATTTTTTCCATCAATTAAAATTTCACCGCTATCAATATTTTGAAAGCGCATTAAAAGTTTTGCTACAGTACTTTTTCCTGAACCTGACTCGCCAACAAAGGCAACCTTGTTTCCAGCAGGAATTTTAATATTGACATTTGAAAGAGTTTTGTCATTTCCAGCACCATAAGAAAAATTTACATTCTTAAATTCAATATCGCCGTTTAAAAAACTTTCCGTAATTTTTGTTCCACCTTCTTCCTCAATTTCTTCATCAAAAACTTCTAGCAAGCGTCTGGCAGCTGTTTCGGCTTCTTGCAAGGTAGGTTGCAAAGTTAAAAATCTAAACAGTGGTCCAATAAAATACTGGGACAAAATCACAAATGAAATCAATTTTCCGAGTGTCATTTGCCCTGCAATTATTGCTCGCCCACCAAACCAATAAACAAAAAGTTTTCCAGCTTGATGAATAAACATCTGCAAAGCGTTTTGTAAATTTGTTGTTGTGCGAATGCCTAAATTTTTTTTGCTTGCGTTTATAATTTTTTCTTCACAAATTAAATTTGCATTATCAAGTCCACCGACTGATTTTATTGTTTCAACACCGTTTACAAATTCTACAAGCACCGATTGTTTTTTAGCTTCAGCTTTTGCTCTGTCATACATTTTTGCACGATAAGGTTTTGCAAAAATTTTTGCAACTATTGCACCACAAACAACGGAGCAAGTTGAAACGAATAAAAGTTTTGAACCAAACAAAAATAAAAACACTGCACCGAAAATTAACATTACTGTATCTATTGCTACTGACAAAAATGTAGTAGAAATTAAATTGCGGATTGTTGTTCCGTCATGCATTCGTGAAATTATTTCTCCGGTTTTAAATCTTGAAAAAAAATCGATTGGTAGTTTAAATATATGAGCAAAATATTCTATAACAATACTCGCATCAATTTTATGTCCAAGAAAATTCAAAAGCTGATTTCGTGCAAAGCTTAAAAGTGATTGAAAACAAATTACTACAAAAAATGCAAGTGTAAAGGCATTAAGCATTTTTGTTAAGCCTCCGTTAAAAACTTCATCAATTAAAAAACGAAAATAAAAAGCAGTCAGCACTCCAAATAAACAAAGTAGCAAACTTGCAAAAAATATCTTACCTAAATTCTTTTTTTCATTTTTTAGCAAACTAAAAAAACGAAATACATCTTTAAAATTGCCATCACTTTTGTAAAAATTCTTTTTAGGAGTTATTAAATAAAGATTTCCCGAAAACTTTTTTTCAAACTCCTCTTGCAAAATCGGTTTTGTTCCGGACTCTGTTACCAGATAAATAAATTTTCCAATCCGTTTTGCAATAATGTAATACGCTTTTTCAGTTTCTTCAACTTTTGAAACTGAGTTCTGCATTTCTGCCACCACAGGAAAAATTAATTTTTCAGGCAGCTTGCCATCTTTAAGCGTAAGCTTTTTTAGCTTTAGCCCATTTTCGTTGGCAAGCCTTGTAAAACTTTTTCCCTCACCTTGCATAGCTTTTTTTAGCTCAGCAACTTTTAAATCCAAACCGTAAGCCTTCGCAATTGTTGCAATACAACTTAACTTGTTTTTAACCATACTTCTCCTCCAATTTTTTGGTCTCATATATAATATTGTAAAAAAAGTTTTTTTTGTATCGCAAATTCAAAAAAAAGTTCAAAAAAGTTTAAAAAAGTTTAGATTTTTTGGGTTATTTAAGGATTTCAGCTTAAAAAACGTCCTTGTTTTATAAAGTGGTCGAATTTTACAATTTTGAATACTTTGCTTGTTGCAAAACATTGATATTATTTTATTCCGTGGCGAGAGCGTTTTAAAAAACATCCGTGTTTTTTTAAAGTGAACGAGTTTTGTACTAGCCCGACGTCCGTGTCGGGAGTTTAAGCTCCAACGAGGAGCGTAGCTCTGGTTCGCTTAGGCGGGAATTTTTTGGAGAAAAAATTCCCGCCCGACTTTGCCAGATTTGCGTTGAAACTCATCGCGAAGTTACAAACCGCTCACCCATCCAAAGTGAGCGGATAGGCGTTTTTCACAAGTAAACCCAAGTTTTACAAAAGTTAAATTTGCAAAAAGGCTAGATTTTTTTTGGGGTTTTGGTATAATATTGATATGAAAATTTTGCTTGTTGGTGGAGGCGGGCGGGAACACGCTATCGCCTTAAAGTTAAAGGATGAGGATGCATCTTTGGAGCTTTTTGTAGCACCCGGAAATGCGGGGACGGAAACGCTGGGGAAAAATGTTCCGATAACGGTGGACAAAATTGTGGACTTGACTAATTTTGCTCACAAGGAAAGAATTGACTTGGTTATAGTAGGACCTGAGTTGCCTCTTTGTTTGGGCTTGGCTGATCTTTTGGCAGAAAAAGGTATTATGTGTTTTGGTCCTTCAAAGCTTGCCAGTCAAATTGAAGGATCAAAGGTCTTTTCAAAAAAGCTTTTAATTGAGTTGGGAATTCCTACTGCCAGATATAATATGTTTACAAATTTTGATGAAGCGGCAAAGTGGATAAATTCTCATGCAGATAGTAGTTATGTTATTAAAAAGTCGGGGCTTGCGTCAGGCAAGGGGGTTTTTTTGCCCGACTCAAAGTATGAAGCTTTAGGCGTTGCTTATACTTTGCTCAAGGGCAACGAAGTGGGGAACAACGAAATTTTAATCGAGGAAAGACTCTTCGGCGAAGAAATTTCGATTTTAGCTTTTTGTGATGGAAAGAATTTTTCTGTAATGCCCTCGTCCCAAGATCATAAACGAATTTTTGATGGCGATAGGGGAGACAATACTGGAGGTATGGGTTCATATTCGCCTGTACCTGCTTATCCTTTTGAAAAATCTCAAGAACTTGCCGAAAAGACTATACAACCTGTTTTAGATTATTTTGTTAGACAGAAAACGCCTTATGTGGGAGTTTTGTACGCAGGGCTTATAATGACAGAAGAAGGTCCAAAGGTCTTGGAGTACAATTGCAGATTTGGTGATCCAGAAACACAAAGTTTGTTGGCGTTGCTGGATAGTAGTTTATTGGAAGTGGTTTTAGCTTCTTGTAAGGGGGAGCTAAATTCTGTTAAACTAAAATGGAAAGAGGGTTCGGCTGCAAGCGTAGTTCTTGCGAATGACGGTTATCCTTCGGGGAAAATTACGCCTACGCCTCTCATCGAATCCGAGCTTGCAGAAGAAAAAACTGAAAGTTATTCCACAAAAGTAATTCACTCTGGCACAACAAAAAAAGATGGCAAGCTTTTTGCAACCGGTGGGCGGGCTTTAACAATTACGAGTTATGCCGACAGCCTAGCGGAAGCCGTTGATGCTACATATAAAAAAATAAAGAAAATAAACTTTCCAAATGTAAGATATAGAAAAGATATAGCCTTGCGTGGATTAAATTATATAAAGAAAAAAGAATTTACAAATGAAGCAAAATCTACAGCCTACGATGCTGCGGGGGTTGACATTGATGCTGGAAATTTTGCTGTAAAATTGATGGCAACCTCTGTTAAGTCTACCTTTACAAAGGATGTTTTATCGGATGTGGGTTCTTTTGGAGGACTTTTTGATTGTGCAGGACTTTTGAAAATGGAAGCACCTGTTTTAGTTGGTTCGACTGATGGAGTTGGAACAAAGGTTAAACTTGCTTCTCAAGCAAAAAGTTTTCGCTCGATTGGGATGGATATTGTAAACCATTGTATTGATGATATTTTAGTGCAGGGAGCAAAGCCACTTTTCTTTTTAGACTATTTTGCAAGTTCAAAACTTGACCCCAAAATGGTGAGCGAAATAGTAGCAGGAATGTCTGAAGCTTGTGTAAAAGCTAATTGTGCTTTAATCGGTGGAGAAACGGCTGAAATGCCCGGCGTTTATCTTCCCGGCGAATTTGACATAGCTGGCACGATTGTTGGAGTTGTGGAAAAGGCAAAAATTTTACCAAAGTTAAGCATAAAAGCGGGGGATGTTTTAGTGGGTTTGCGTTCTGACAGTCCACACACAAATGGCTATTCCTTAATTCGCAAAACCTTTGAAGGTGTGTCGCTGTCTCAGGTTTATCCTGAGTTGGGCGTTTCCCTTGAGGAAGCTCTTTTAAAACCGCATAGAAGTTACTTGAACATTATCTACCCTATTTTGCAAAACGAGCCTCATCTAATCAAAGGTTTGGCACACATCACAGGTGGCGGCTTTTACGAAAATATCCCACGAATTTTGCCCGCTGGTCTTGACGCCCGTATCCAAAAAAGCTCTTGGAAAGTGCCACCACTTTTTTCACTAATCGAAAAACGCTCCAATATCGACAATGCTGAAATGTATCGCATCTTTAATCAAGGCATAGGTTTAATTGTTGTAGTCGACAAAGAAAATGTCTCAAAGCTACAAAATCTCATTGACGAAAAAACTTTTGTAATTGGTGAGCTAATAAAAAGTAAAAGCGAAAAATCGAAGGTGTGGTTGGAGTAGAAAGCTCACCTTAAAAAAACATCCTTGTTTTTTTAAGGTAGACGAGTTTTGAATTTTTATTAGAAATTTTATGAAAATTCAAAACTCGCTAGATGCTCTTTACTAACCCGACGTCCGTGTCGGAAGAAAAAAATGTCCATATTTTTTCAAGGTGGACGAGTTTTGCACTAGCCCTACAACTTTGTAGGGCGACGAACGAAATCTAGAGGTCGCTCCTTCACGGGAGCGTGAATTGAAACCCGATTTTTCGAAAATAAGGACAAGTCTTACAAAAGTCAAAAAAGCAATTGCTTAAACCCGAATCGAACAACACTTGATTTTTAACTGTCAAGCAAAGTTTGGAGAACGCTCTAAGTTTCTAATGTGCTTTGAGCGTTCGTACGAGCTTACATAAGTTCCAAGAATGGCACCAAAATAAGTTTCATTGCATTTTGTAAAACTGTTTTTACAACTTTTACAAGCTCCAAGCGAGTTACAAGCAGGTTTGGGTCGTTAGCTGAAAGGATCGGGCAGTCCTTATAAAAGCGACTAAAATTTTTTGCTAGCTCGTAAAGATAGTTTGCAATTACGCTTGGGTCGTAGTTTTCTTTTGCTCGCAAAACTTGGGCGGGAAAATTTTCCACCGATTTCAAAAGCTCCCACTCGGTTTCGCTACTTAAAAGTTCGGGCTTAAAAACACCGCCCTTTGTGATTTCAGCGTTTGCGGTTTCTGCCTTTCGTAAAATTGAGCAAATGCGAGCACCCATATATTGTAAATAAGGTCCTGTGTTGCCTGTAAAAGAAAGAGATTCTTTTGGGTCGAAAAGCATATCCTTTTTCGGATTTACTTGAAGTAAAAAATAATGCAAAGCACCCAGTGCAATTTTTTCCGCCGTATCTTTAGGGTCTCTCACAATTTCTTCACGCCCTTTTTCTTTAATTTCTTCAAAGGCTCCTTTGTGTAAACTATTGAGTAAATTATCAGCGTCAACAACTGTGCCTTCACGGCTTTTCATTTTTCCTTCTGGCAAGTTTACCATACCATACGAAAGATGATATAGGTCATCAGCCCATTTAAAGCCTAATTTTTTTAAAACATAAAACAAAACTTTAAAATGATAGTCTTGTTCACTTGCGACCACATAAATTAAACTATCAAAGGTCCAATCTTTGTGACGCGAAATTGCTGTGCCTATGTCTTGAGTTATGTAAATGGAAGTACCATCTCCACGTAAAAGAATTTTTTTATCTAAATCTATTTCCGAAAGATCAATCCAAATTGAGCCGTCTGTTTCTTTGTAAAAAACTCCTTCTTCCAAGCCTTTTAACACCTCGTCTTTTCCCAAAAGATAAGTATCGCTTTCATAATAAATTTTATCAAAGGAAATTCCTGTGCGTTTGTAGGTTTCATTTATGCCATCCATTGTCCACTTGTTCATCGTACGCCATAATGACATCAACTCTTCGTCATCACCTTGTTCCCAGCTCCTCAACATTGTTTGTACTTCGTTGCCCGCATTTGGGTTTTCGGTTTCGTATTTGTGAAAGGCAACATACATATCTCCGACAAAGTGGTCGCCCTTTCGATTTTCGCTTTCGGGAGTTTTGCCTTCGGCGTATTTTTTGTAAGCAATCATAGATTTACAAATATGCATTCCTCTGTTATTTACAATATTGACCTTATAAACATCCGCTCCACTAAATTCCAAAATTCTAGATACACTTTCTCCCAAAGCATCATTTCGTAAATGCCCCAAATGCAAAGGCTTATTTGTGTTTGGGCTAGAAAACTCAATCATTATTTTTTTATTTTTTATACTTTCATTGGAGCCGTATTTTTCGCCTTGCTCTTGTACAGCTTTAATTATTTTTTCTGCAAAGTTTTCTTTAGGTAAAAAAATATTTAAATACGGTCCCATTGCCTTTGCAGTTCCAAGCGTATTTAAGTTTCGCTTTTGAAATTCAGCTTCCACTTTTTCCGCAATTTTTGCAGGAGCTTGTTTAAAAGTTTTTGCAAAAGCAAAAAGCGGAATACCAATATCGCCCATTTTGCTATCAGGCGGATTTTCCAAATTGATTTCATTAGCAGTGATTTCAGACAAATCTTCGGGCTTAAAACTATTTAGAATTTCAGCAATCGCTTTTTGTAATTTTTCTTTTTCGTTCATTTTTTCCTCGTCAATAAAATTTTTAGCTTTTTATTATACTACGAAACTATAAAAATTTCTATTACAAAAATATAAAATTTAAGGGCTCTTGACAAAATTGTAAATTTAAAGCACCATATATGTACGCTAGTAAATTTTAAAAGCGATAAATCATTTTAAGTCAAATAGGAGTAACTTATGAAAGATTTAAAAAACCTTCTTGGTGGTGTGCTTAATACTGCAAAAACAGTAAAAAGCACTATGGACAAACTTAACCCGGAAAAAATTGCTGAGTCAAAAAATATGCTCACAAATTTGGCATCTGGTGCTTTTTCAGAGCTTACAAACAATGTTGATTTATTAAAATCGATTGACTTGGACAAACCTGTAAAAGCAACTGATGCAGCCGTTGGAAATATCGTAAAAAAGATAAAAACCACGGCTATGTCAAAGCTTTTAAAAACGGGTGAAAAATCAATGGCACAGGGCGTTTTACAACAACTCTCGGGAGCTTTTGGTGAAAAAAGCTCTTCAATAATGAGCCTTCTGCCAATGCTAATTGAAAACTTTGACAAGCTAAAAGCAATGTTCAGCGAAAAAAGTGAAACGGCAAAACCCAAGACCGCAATCAAAAACCTACTTGACAAGGCAGGACCTGCTTTGGATTTGTTAAAAGCTTTGAAGTAAGCTAAAATAGAACAATGGTTTGATAGCAGGCTTTAAGTATTAGTTTGTAAATACTAGAATTCCCTTCTTTTGCTTTTTATAATTGAAAGCAAAAACAAGGGAATACCACAGAAAATCCAAATTTTATCGGCAAGTTTAATCCAACAAAAACTTACCGACTTCTGTTTCAAGGCTTGCAATACTTTCGTTGTTTTGTTCTGTCAATTCGGTAATCTGCAAAGCATTTTTTTGAATTTTAGAAAGACTCATAGAAACGATTTTCATACTATCGTTAAGATTGTCTGTAATTTTTGTCAATTTAAGCATTTGTTCTGAGGCAGCCTTATTGCCTGTAAGCATTTCCGTTGCACCTGATTTTACTTCGCCGGTAATCGAATTGATGTCGGATATTGCTTCTAAAACTTGTGTAGAACCTGCAGTCTGCTCTTGCATAGCCTGCATAACAGCTTCTTCTTTTTGTTTAACTTCTTCGGTTAATTCATAAGTTTCCAAAAATAACGCTTCAACTTTTTTCGAATCCCCTGCAACCCCATCAATTCGAGTTTTAAGTTCTTTTAAAGTAGTGTTGATGTGTTTACCTTGTACACTTGAATCTTCGGCTAGTTTTCGAATTTCATTGGCAACAACGGCAAACCCTTTTCCCGCATCGCCCGCATGAGCTGCCTCGATTGCCGCATTCATCGCTAGCAAGTTTGTTTGTGCTGCAATTTTTTGAATAACGCTGATTGCTTCAAAAAGGCTATCCGACTCATCGGCAATATTTTGAGTGACTTTTGCCGAGTTTGCAACAGTATTTTTAACTTCATCCGATTTTTGTTGCAAGTTCTTTACACTTTCGGCATTTTTTTTCAAGATTTCTGTAACCGAATTAATATTCTGCACCAATTCTTCAATTGTCGATGAACTTTCACTTACATTAACTGCTTGCCTTTCAATACTCGAATTTAAGTTTTCGATTGTGCGATTAATTTGTTCAACCATAGCTGCCATATCTTTTACACTCAAAGACTGTGTGTCAAGCTGAGTGTTCACATATTGAATGTTGGAATTTATTTCATTGACAACATTGCTTGTTTTGTTTGTGTTTTCGTAAAGCTTATTACCTACATTTTTGACAATACCGGCATTCTGTCCAACCGAAATTATCATATTTTTAACATTCATAATCATTGTGTTAAACTGATGTCCCATTTGTGCAAGTTCGGTTTTACCTTTTATCGCAATTTGTTCGCGTAAATCGCCCGTCGAAACAATTTTGATAGAACGAGCAATTTTTTCAATCGGCTTTGTTAAAAATTTTGTGCTAAACAACAAAACAAAAATAGAAACGGTTAAACAGCAAAGCGACACTATAATAAGAACATTTCGCAAGCGATCTGTTTTTTGTAAATACATTTTTTCAGGTGCAATTACAAAAGCCATAAAATCATCATATTCAAACTTAGAAAAAGCTCCAATATATTTTTCGCCATTTTCATAAAAACTTCCTATTCCTTGACCACTTTCGTCTTTTAAAGCTTTTTCTATAAACGCAATTTTTTCAGCCTTTTCCGAGTGAGTAGCTTTTATATCAGAGATATTTGTAACTTTATCAAAATCCATATTTTTATGAGAAATTAAATTACCTGTTCCACCAACTATAAAAATATAACCGTTTTGACCAATTTCCATATTTTTTATTCGTTTATCAATATCAGAACAAGATATATCTGCTACAATGACTCCTAAAAGTTCTTCATCTTCATTAGTAACGGGAGCTGCATGCACTAAAACAACTTTTTTACCATTCGGTGTAGATATACTTTCTTCAACAACACTTGAAAATCCCTGCTTAGCAAAATCAAACCAAGCTTTATCCCCACCAAACTCCGAATTTCCATCTCTATCAATAGAATAACCATTTGCATTAAAAAAACGTATACTGCCATAAGAATCAACACTCGCTTGTATATTTCCATCTGCTAGATTTTCTATATAGTCTATCTTTTCTATTGCAGTAGAATCAGGCTCCCGAAAAATAGAAGCCCCTCCAAATCCAACAAAATAATTAAGAGTTGCAGACATTCGCCACTGAATAGTGTTAGCAACGGAGTCAGCTTGACTTATGATTTCTCTTTCCATAGCAGTGTGAAGTGCGTCTAAGGACAATCGTGTACTGATAAATGTTTGAATAGCCACAGTTAAAAATATCAAAACACCTGCCACAATAAAAACACGAAACGCAATCGAACTCCACAAACTTTTTTTCATTTTAGTTAAAACCTCTTAAAATATATTTTTCTCTAATTTTAACATAACACGAATGCTATTTTTGTTCAAGTAAAAAAATATTTTTTGTTGCATAGAGAATAAGAAAATCGTAGGACATAGTCGCTACGCTCCTATTTTTCAAGAGCCGAAATTGAAGTTTACGCACCAGCATTTAACTTGCGTTCTGCTTTCTGTGCCAGCGAGTTTTATTGCTGTTCTACGGCTTGCTTAGGCGGGAATTTTTTGGAGAAAAAATTCCCGCCCGACTTTGCCAGATTTGCGTTTTAGCTCATTTGTTAGTTCAAGACCGCTCACCCATCCAGAGTGAGCGGATAAGCGATTTTCGCAAAAAAGCTTTTCTTAAAAATGTTAAAAACAAAAATGGACTAGTCAATGAGTTTACTTAGATCTTAGATCGAGCTAACTCCGCTTTGTCGTTAAATCTTTCGACCGCTAATTCTAGCAAGTGCATAATAAGTTTGTCGTAAGGCAAGCCTGATGCAACACACATTTTGGGAAACATCGAAATTGAAGTAAAGCCCGGAATTGTGTTTGCCTCGTTTATATAAATATTGCCATTACGCTTTTCGATAAAAAAATCAACTCGGGAAAAGCCTTTTAAATCTAGGGCTGCGTACGCCTTGATTGCAAGTTCCCGAATGGTTTTTCGCTGTTCAGTTGTAAGGTCGGCTGGGATTTCCAACTTTGCTCCATCAGGGTCATTGTACTTTGCATCGTAGTCATAAAATTCGTGGGCACTGGAACTTACAACTTCGCCCGGTATATAGGCGGTAAGATTGTCGTTGCCAGTTACTGAACATTCGATTTCTCGAGCGTGGATAAACATTTCCAGCAAAACTTTTTCGTCCCACAAAAAAGCCTTATCCACATTTGCAATAAGCTCTTTTCTATCTCGTGCCATACTCGCCCCGACTGAACTTCCCGCATTACTAGGTTTGACAAAAATCGGATACTCGAGGTCTCGCTCTGCTTGGTTGATATATTGTTGGCGTTTAACTTCGTTTTGCCAAGCTTCTTTTAAAAGTGTAACAAAGGGCACAATTGGCAAACCATTAGCCCGCCAAACAATTTTAGCTTTTTCTTTATCCATTGCTACTGCACTTCCGAGTACTCCAGAACCAACATAAGGCAATTCTAACATTTCTAGCAAGCCTTGTAAAATTCCGTCTTCTCCAAAAGAGCCGTGCATAACAGGAAAAACAACATCAGTTTTAATTTTTTTGTCTTTTGTAAAAAAAGCATTTTCTTTCCCACCACCCGAAGACAAAAAAACTTCTATTTCTGTGTTAATTTTTAGAACTGCATTTTTGTCTTTTTTTATGCGAGCAAGCTCATCATCGGACTGTAAATAAAACTTGTTTTCTTTTGAAATACCAATTAAATTGATCGTATGTTCATCAGAGATATTTCTAACAACAGATGAAGCCGATGTTAGTGAAACTTCATGTTCGGTAGATTTACCACCATATAAAATTGTAATATTCATTCGATTATTTTATCAAAAAAGCTAAAAATAAAAAAGCCCCAATAAAAGTTTATATAAAGCAAGCTTATGTCTTTTATATAATTTTTAAGCTTTTGCTAAAAGTCTAAAATTTCTGTTAAAACTCTTCCGTCTGTTTTTCCTAAACTTAAACCTAAAAATAAGCAAGAAGATATCACATTTAACAAAGAGCTTGCGATGGCGAAAAGGATTTTGCTGAAGAAGATGCAATAAATGTTGCAAAATAACAACTATATAACACAAAAAAACTTTACGAGAAATATGGCTTATATATGGTGAAAAAATAAGTAGAATAAAGCGTTGAAAGAATAAAAGCAGGCTGAAAGGCGCTTAGTATCACAACGTTTTTTCTTTCTTGACCTGCTTTCACGGCTACTGTGGTGGCTGATTACATCCGCCCATACTCCCACAACTCCACTTAATATATTATCGCCTATTATCAAAAAAAAGTCAAGTGCTTTTTATTATTTTTGTTAAACTTTTTTAGCTTTTTAGTAAAAAATTACACACTATACAAGATTATTACACAGTGTGTAATTTAAAAAATCTAGTTATGGCAACTGTAATATTTGAATGGAAAATAGTTTACTAAAAAACGAATTGAAATGTTATAAAATGTTAAGTTTTAACCTAAAAAATCGCCTAAAAATCAGCGTTTTAAGATACTTTTGCTTTCTAACACTGTTTTTAGGTACGAAAATGAGGGGAAAAAAACTATGTTTCAGTACAAAAACACTCTAGTAAAATCCAACATTTAATTTCGCCGACTAAATGGTCGGCTCATTAAATGGTTGAGTTTGCACTTAGGTTTTACTTTGTGCAAACTCGCATTATCGAGGCGTACGTAAATTCGTCGCTCTCGTGAACTTAAGGTTCATTCGTTTGACGAATTTATAGGAACAAAACTCTTCAACCCCCCCCCCGTTTTTTGCCAAACCTAATCCGAAGTTACAATCGATTAAGCTTTTAAAAGTTTGAGCACTTTTTATAAAAACTTTTATTTGCTTACTCTAGTATTTCTATGCTTTCTATTTCATCTAAAAAAGCACCTGATAAAGTGCCATCTTCCAAATCTATATCTATCTCCGCTATTTCAGGGTCGTTGTCTACAGATTGCGTAAAACCATAAACTCTTCCCGTAACCTCTGTTTTATCATTGCGAATTATTTTTATTTTATTCGCTTTTTCATAAATTTCATATAATTCAAGTTCTGTTTTTGGTGTATAAATCATTTTTTGTCCTTTGGTACATATGGTACTATATGATGTCCTGTTTTACTATAATGTATTTTCGCTAAATCACTTTCACCCATAACATCTTCCGTCTCAAAATTTTTAACAAATCCTTTTAACCTCTCATCTTGTATAATTTCTACAAAATGGTTTTTTGTTGATTTATATCGTTGCAAATTAAACTCCTACTTTTTTAATATCATTGCTTACTCTAGTATTTCTATACTTTCTATTTCAGTTTGAAAAAATCCGTGCGTTCTTCCCGTTTTGTCTTTTACATATATTTCAGCTATTTCAGGGTCGTTGTCAATTGCTTGAGTAAAACCTCGACAAAACCCTTTTATAATTTTATTGGTTTTTAATTTTACTTTTATATTATTTCCTGCACTTTCTGCCATCTCTAACTCAGTCATTTTTTATCGTCCTCACTGTAATCAAAATACGGTACTATATGATGCCCTGTTTTACTATAGTGTATTTTTGCCATATTTGTTTTTGTAAAAGCTTGAGTCTTAAAACTATAATCACGACCATTTAATCGATTGTCTTGTATAACTTCTAATAACCTGCCCTTAGTTATAATAATATCACAAGTTCCTGCCTTTTCGTCTAACACTTTTTGCAATGTTTCAACATCGTTATCAAAATAGCTCGAGGTTGATTTTAATGTTTTATGCCCTGCAATATGCCGATTTTGTTTACTTTTGTTAATCTTTATCCCATAATGTTGAGTGTATAGCTTGTGATATTCTTTAGGTTTATTATACAACGCTTCTAGTTTTTTTTGTCAAGCTCTTTATTTTTTTCCTCTTTCCTTTTCTTTCGCTCCTCATATTTCTTGCGTCTTTCGGCTGCAAGTTTTGCCCGCTGTTCCGCCTGCTCATTTTCGTCTATATAGCTTTTACTTATTTTAAGTCGTTCTTTTACTTCGCCCCAGTTTTCTGGCGGAGTGTTTCCAATACTTTTTTTTAAGTCCTTGTTTATTACAAGTGCGAGCCCCCGTTTTTTGCCAAACTGCGTGCCGGGTTGCTAAAAGTCTAAAACTTCTGTTAAAACTCTTCCGTCTGTTTTTCCTAAACTTAAACCTAAAAGAGCTGCGAAGGTAGGTCCTTCATCAACTAAACTCATTTTACCGATATTAACATTTTGCTTTATATTTTTGCCCTTTGCAATAAAAACAGTTTCATAATTTTTTTTGGTAAAGGGGCTATAACCGTGATTGTTTGTGTGGTAGCTGAGATTTGTTTTAGACAAGGCTTCAATACTCATAAGCGGTTCAGGAGCAATTCCGTCTTCAAACAAAAAACCTTCGTTAGCTTCCAGCATCATAAAACAATTTGAATCGGCACCTAAACGTTCTGCTTCTTCACTTGTGTAAAAAGCTTCAATTGCTTTTTCAGGAATTGCACTTTTAATTAAATTTTGAACTTCGGTAAAAAGCTTTTCTTTTTCGCTTTGGGTTTTGTACAATGGGTTTTTTGCATTTGTGTAAATATAGCTTGAACCGCCACCACTTTTCGCAACGAGTTTATATTCGCTAATACTTTCATCATAACCTGATAAAAAATTTGCATCTTTTAAAACTTTGTTTAAAAAAATTATGGAGTGAGCATCCATACTACTGTGGTCGCCCAAAACAATTAAACTTGTGCTTTCAGCTTCGCCAGAGGTTTCAATTTTGTTTAAGATTTGTCCCAGTCTTTTATCGTGGCGAAGTAAGGCGGCTTTTGCTTCCTTTGAGGAAAAACCGTAGTCGTGGCGTTGAGAATCTAAGTCAATTAAGTGCACCATTGTAATATCGGTTTTATAGTTATCAAAAGAATAAAGCCAAGACTCCATTGTAAAATCGTCAAGCTCAGGTTCTTTAAAGCCTTTTAAAATTGAACCAAATTTTTTAATAAGCTTAATTTGAAAAAGCTTAGACCCCGCATACATTGAAACCATTATTTGATTTAAGTACGGACGGTTTGCAAAAATTTCAGGCAGGTTGTATTTTATTTTTGCTCGTGCAGTAACGGGCCACAAAAGTGACAAAATTGAAAAGTTGTTTTCACTTGCAAGTTGCTGAAAAGTTTTTGTTTTTATATCGCGTGCAAACCAAAACCAGTCAGGCTTTTTTCGTTGTGGCTGTAAGAGTGTATTATTTACAATACCGTGCTTGCTAGGATAATTGCCTGTGGTAATAGAAGTGTGTGAAGGATATGTGATAGTAGGATAAACTCCTTCTACTTCAAACGAATAAGCTGCTCCATCTAAAAGCCGTGCAAAATTTTTTTGAGTTTTTAAAAAAGCCATATCGCTACCAGCCAAACCGTCAAAAGAAATTATATGTAATTTTTGTTTTTTCATTTTTGTGTCCTTGTATAAAATTATTATTCAGAATACTAAATAATAGTAATTTTGGCAATAGGCGAATAACTTACGATTTTTATAAAAGCTCGTTTTAGCATAATTTTTATTTTTTCTTTTCATCTGCTTCTTGACACTTAACACATTTTAGTGCGTATGGAATTGCTTTGAGTCGTTGAGCGGGAATGTTTTTTTTGCATTTGATACATTTGCCATATTTGCCTTCTTGAATTCGCAAGAGAGCAGAGTTAATTTGTTTTAAGCGGTTCATATCTTGTACGCCGACAGCTTCTAACATTTGTTGGTCGGTAAATGAAGACGCTATGTCAGCATAGTCGGTGAGATTTTTGTCTGGCGAAGTAATCTCCGAAAAATCTTCAGTTTTTTGTGCAAGATATTGTAAAATTTTGTCCCGCTCTTCAATTAGTTGTGCTTTTAGTTTTTCAATATTTTTTTTGTCCATTAACTTCTCCTTGTTTCAGACCCTTGACAAAAGTTGAATTTTCTGCATCATTATATATAGAAACAAAAAAAAATCAAGTGCTAGCTAGCACTTTTTGGAGGATTTGTGGAAAAAGAAGAAGCTATTGAAGTAGAAGGCAAGGTTGTAGAAGCTCTGCCGAATACTATGTTTCGTGTGGAGCTAAAAAACGGTCATATTATTTTGGCACACCTTTCGGGAAAAATGAGAAAGCATTACATTAAGATTGTAACTGGGGATACTGTTAAGGTGGCTCTTTCCCCCTATGATTTAAACCGCGGTCGAATTATATATCGGGAGCGGTAATTGGAAAACTGCTCTGAGGGGGACTCGAACCCCCATGCTTTTGGCACTAGTACCTGAAACTAGCGTGTCTACCAATTCCACCATCGGAGCAGTATTTTATTTTCAAAGTTTATCACAAACTTAAAAAAAATTCAAGAGATTTTCAAAATTTATGATGTCAATAAAAGAAAAAATTTTATCGTCTTTAGACTTTGGAAAAATAAAAAAAAGCGTTTTTTTTGGAACTAGTTTAAAAAACAAAAATAGTTTTAAAATTGGTGGAAAGGCGGATATTTTTTTTAAGCCTAAAACTTATTCTGATTTAGTTTTTGGTTTGAATTTTTTTGCAAGGCTAAAACTCCCAATTTCAGTTTTAGGTGCTGGAACGAATTTGCTCGTTTCAGATACGGGCATTGAAGGCGTTGTGGTAAGTTTAGAAAAGTTAAAAGGCTTTCAACAAGTTTCGGACAATAGAATCCAAGTTGAAGCGGGCTTAAAAACTGAAAAGCTTTCATTGCTTTGTGCAAACAAGGGATTAAAAGGTTTTGAAAATTTTGGTGGTTTGCCCGGCACAATAGGCGGAGCTATTTTTATGAATGCCCGCTGTTATGGAAGTGAAATTGCGATGCTTTTAAAAAGCGTAAAAACTTTAAAGTTTAAAGCGGGTACTTTTTCGGAAAGTCTTTACGAATTTTCGTCTGAGGATTGGGCTTATAAAAAAACGCCCTTTCAAAAATTTCGCTCAGGGGTTTTACTTGAGGATGGGGCTTCGCTTATTGTTTCGGCGGTTTTTGCTGTGGAAGCGGGAAACTCAAAAGAGTTAAAAAAGGTGCGTAAAATGCGAATCGTTGACCGCAGGGAAAAGGGGCATTTTAATATGCCTTCTTGCGGAAGCACTTTTAAAAACAATCATAATTTTGGTAAACCTTCGGGTGCAATAATCGATGAGCTTGGGCTCAAAGGTTTAACAGTGGGCGGTGCACAAGTCGCTCCTTTTCACGCTAATTTTATCATTAACAAAAATAATGCCTCGGCACAAGATGTAAAAAAACTAATTGAAAAAGTGCAAGCCGAAGTTAAAGCAAAAAGAGGTTTTGACTTGGAGCCAGAGGTGATTTTTGCAGGACGATGGTAAAGATAATAAAAGATTTTATTTGAGTTTTTGCAGAGCTTATAAATCAAAAAAAGCTTATATAAAAGTTTAAATTCCATAGGCTCATTTTTTAAAAGTTGACAAAGATTTATTATAAAAACCCTTGAAAACTAAATACCTAAACGTGAAACTGTTCACTTGATTTTTTATTTAACATTTTTACAACTCAATCTTTTTTGCTGAAAAATTAAAAAAGAAGTTGACAAAATTTGACAAGTTTGCTAAAATCACAGCGTGAAATTTATTGAAGAGGTGTGTTAATGAAACGATTTTTATGTTTATTTTTGGCATTGGCTTTTACGATGGGGCTTTTTGCAATTGATGTAAATATCACAAAACGCTCAGGCTCGAGTAGCGATAATTCGCAAGACATCAAGGTAGAAATTACCGAATTCCTTGACAAAGTTTCTGACTTGGAAAAACTAAACACCTATTTAGCAAACACGGGAGCGATTATGTCTCGTGGTTTGGGTGTTGATTATGCGAATACCGACTTTAAGTATTTTATGCTTGGATTTTCCAATACGCTTGCCGTGACACCGGGAAATGATTTGAAAAAAACTATTGAAGAATTTAATAACTTTAGTGAGGGTGGCGATATTGCAGCTATTGCACCGGGCATAGCGAATTCGCTTACGCTTGGTTTAGATATGCATTATGTACCTGTTGATATTCTAAAAGATTTTAAATTTTACATCAATGTTTTTCACCTGAATGAAAAGGCTTTTTCATCTCTTATAGGTCCTGACTCAAATGTCCAATTCGCAGCGACTTCTTTCGGTTTGCACTTTTTATATCCTGTAATAAAGCCCATCAGTTTTAAGTCAAAACATTTGTTTTACTGGGGTGGAATTAATGTAAGTGGTGGCTTAGATTATGTTTCAAACGAAATATCCTATTCGTACACAAACACTGACCCCAATATAGACGCAAGGGCAGAACTCGTCAACCGAATTTTCACTCTTCCGATTGAAGTTTCTACAAATGTAAGACTTTTGCATATTTTTTCGCTTTTTGCTGGACTTGGAACGGACTTCAACTTTGGAAAAGCGTATGTAAAAGCAGACGGCACAGTCATCGAAGATACCAACGTATACGATTTGGATGTCAATTTCGGCAAGGACGGTCGCCCACATTTTATGGGTTTCCGTGCTTTTACGGGACTTGAAATAAACTTATATGTTATTCATGTGATGGGCAAAATCGAGTACAGCGTTTTTTCAAAATCGCTTGCAGCTCAGGTCGGGTTTAGCCTTGGGTATTAGTTTAATCTTGGCTTGAGTAGCACTTGCCTAAAAAACATCCGTGTTTTTCTAAAGTGGATGAGTTTTTTGTTTACAAAAAACTCGCGAATGCTTTGTACTAACCCGACATCCTTGTCGGTAGAGGTAAGCGTTTTATGGTGTTTAGTTTTTTTCGATAATTTACGCCCCAACAAGGAGCGTAGCTCTGGCTTGCTTAGGCGGGAATTTTTTTGAAGAAAAAAAAATTCCCGTCCGACTTTGCCACTTCAGCGTTGTAACTCATTCGTTGAGTTACAGACCGCTCACCCATCCAGAGTGAGCGGATAAGCGATTTTCGAAAGTAAGATATGTCTTAATAAAAGTTAAAGCAGAATTCACTAACCAGACATCCATCGCGAGAGCGGAGTTTTCGAAAGTTAATTTTACTTAAAATAAGTTCATAAAAGCTCTTAACTTTTTTTTGCTTTTTTAGTATAATGTTATAATTAAAGTTGTTTTTTTAATGAGGTAATTATGAGTCAAGATAATAGAAATCCCAACGATCCATTCGGCTTTTTTAACGAGCCAAATCCAAATAAAAAACCACATAAAGGTGGAGGTTTTCCCGTTTGGCTTTTAATAGGACTTTTTTTGTTTGTATTGATGATAGCCGGACAGCTTTTTTCGACAGCTACAGATGCGGGATTGATTCCCTTTTCTGAGTTTAAGGATAGGATTGAGCGGGGTGAAATAAAATATGTTGAAATGGGGCAAAGTTATTTTTTAGGTTACACTTCAGTTTCAGCACACAATAGTGCAAAAAATTCAAAGCTTTCGTTATTTGTTCCAAGCCAAATTGAAAGTTTTAAAACAAGAGGTGTTTTAACTGATGACTTTTTAAAGCTTTTAGATGAAAAAAATATTGTCTATTCTATAAATGTAAAAGAAACAAATATTTTTATCGAAATTTTTCAGTGGATTTTTCCTTTTTTGTTAATATTTGTTTTATTTAATTTTATGATTAGACGAATCGGGAAAAATATTGGTGGTGGCTTGGGTGGCGGTATTTTTTCCACAGGACAAAATGCGGGTGGCACTATGGTTGAAGGAAAGGTTGAAACTCGCTTTGCTGATGTTGCAGGTGTAGACGAGGCTAAGGAAGAACTTGAGGAAGTGGTAGATTTTTTGAAAACTTCAGAAAAATACACAGCAATAGGTGGAAAAATCCCTCGTGGTGTTTTGCTTGTTGGACCGCCCGGAACGGGTAAAACCCTTCTTGCTAGGGCAGTTGCCGGAGAATCAGGCGTACCTTTTTTTAAGTTGAGTGGTTCAGAATTTGTGGAAATGTTTGTGGGCGTAGGTGCTTCAAGAGTACGAAAGTTGTTTAAGGAAGCTCGAGAAAAAGCTCCCTGTATTGTTTTTATCGATGAGCTTGATGCCATTGGTAAGTCCCGAATCAATTCTGTAAATTCAAACGATGAGCGAGAACAAACATTAAACCAGCTTCTCGTAGAAATGGATGGCTTTGATGCAACTTCAGGACTTATTGTGTTGGCTGCAACAAACCGTCCTGATGTTTTAGACCCTGCGATTTTACGACCGGGACGGTTTGACCGTCAAATTGTGGTTGACTTACCAGATGTGAGAGGTCGGGAACAAATTTTAAAGATTCATTCTAAAAATGTAAAAATGGATAAAAATGTCGACTTAAATGACATAGCAAAAATGACAAGCCGTTTTTCAGGGGCTGACCTCGCTAATGTTGTAAACGAGGCTGCTTTAATGGCAGTGCGTGCAGGGCGAAAACTTGTAAGTATGGTTGACCTTCACGAGGCTGTAGAAAAAAACTTCGGCGGCTTACAACGCAAAAGCCGAGTTATAAAAGACAAAGAGCGAGAAATTGTTGCCTATCACGAAACAGGGCACGCTGTTGTTGCAGCATTTACCGAAGGTGCTGACCCCGTGCATAAAATTTCGATTATACCACGAGGAGCTTCGGCTTTGGGTTATACTCTTAACATTCCCGATGAGGATACTTATATACACACAAGGTCAGATTTAATTGCTGAAGTTGATGTGCTTTTAGGTGGACAGGCTGCAGAAGATATAGTCTTTGGTGAAGTTTCAACAGGTTCAGGAAACGATTTAATGCGTGCAACAACAATTGTTAGCGAAATGATTACAACGCATGGTATGAGCGAAAAGTTTAAAAATGTTGCTCTCACCAAAAAAGGTGCTGGTTACGGTGGGCGAAATGAACCAAGTCTAGTTCGAGAATATTCTGAAAGCACTCAACAGTACATTGACGAGGAAATTGCTCGTCTAATAAATGAACGATACAATGCCGTTGTTAAACTTTTAAATTCAAAGCGGGATATAGTTGACTATATTGCAAAGCGTCTCCTTGAAAAAGAAGTGATTGAAAAATCTGAGTTTGAAGAAATTATCAAAAATGGTGTTGCTACTCTTTCGGATGAACTTGTTGAAAGCAAAGTCGAGATAAGCGAGGAAGTTTAATAACTGGTTGAGTTTGCACTTAGGTTTTACTTTGTGCAAACTCGCTTATGAATTAGTACGGGAACTTGTTTGCGTACTTGTATAAGGCTTTAATTAAGCGTAAAAATCTCGAGGCAGGTTTACGGATAAGGTTTAGCTTTAGCGTAAAATTTTCAGCGTGAGTTATAGACCTTCCGCTCATACCAAAAGCGGAAGGAAAAAGTTTACAGCAAAAAAGCTTTTCTTACAAAAGTTAAATTTATAAAAGTTAGGTTCACTCGTTTGACGAATTTATAGATACATTTAATTTCGCCGACTAGATGGTCGGCTCATTAAATGGTCGAGTTTGCACTTGGAATTTTGCTTTGTGCAAACTCGCATTATCGTAAGGTACGCTAAGTGTACGAGAATTCGTCGCACTAGTGAACTGATGTTCACTCGTTTGACGAATTTATAGGAAGTTAAAATTTCAAAAAAAAAAGCAAAATGAAATTCTGTCTTGGGCTCAAAAAGCAATTCGGAAAAATGCTCCAAGTGAAAAATTAATTTGTGTAGTTCTAAAACCTGCCGCTCCTTTTTTACAGCTGGCAACCTCACCTGTGTCTAAAAAATGTACTACGGTTCTGCCTTTATTGCTATAGCAAACGAGTAGCTTTGTGTTTGCAAAAAAACCGAAATTGTGTGCAAGTAAATATTTTGCTGCGAGTTCGGATGAAAATAAAAAAATTTGAAAATGAAATATATCAAAAAATTTAAGATTTCGCAAAATATGGTGATCGACAGCAAAGGCGACTGAATAAATTCCAAACCCTAAGTTCGCTTTTAACTCTATTTTGGATTTAAGATATGTAAAAAAGTTAAGTAAAAATTCGCCTGAAAATAATTTTAGCTTATACTCAATTAATTTTTCGTTAAACTTTGTGTAGTTGTGTTTTTCACCAATTGCATTTATCCGATACGAATAGCCGTTATATCCATAAAAGTTCAAATTAAAAAAATTAAGTTTAATTGCGGGGCTTACAAAAAATTTTACATCTTTCATTTCGACGAGTAAACTTCCAACCGAAACCCATAAAACCTGCAAATGAGTTTTCCGTTTTTGCAGGATGTTCTGAATATAAGAAAATTTTTCCGTTTGTAAAATCGGAATCGGTAAATTTAGTTGGAAGGTTTTTGGGTATATAACTAAACTCGGCAAAACAATAAAAGCCCCGTTTTAAGTTTAATTCAAGTCCTACATTTATTGCAAGGGTGGGCTTTTGCACCCAAACTAAATCGCTACACAGTTTGCTATCGGAAAAGACTAATTCCGAAAAGCTGTTTTTCCCAACACTCATTGAAGTATAAAAATCTAAGTTTACGCCTTTTTTCGTTTCGGCAAAAATTCGGCAAAACAAAAATGCAAATACTATTAAAAAAACTTTTTTCATTGGGCTTTGTATTTTATAGCTCGCCGAATTTTTTTGCATATAGCTTTTCGTGTAAAAATCGTTTATCTTCAATGGCAATGTTTTCCGTTGAAATTGCCACTAAAGCCATATCTTGATTGAGTCGCTCGGTTTTGGATAAACTCATTACACCTGCTATTTTAGAAAGCGGTAAACTCATAAAGCGTCTTCCAACTTTTATTTGCAAAGTTTTTTCAATGCTCAAACTAATTAACTTTTGTAAATTTGCCTGCATAAAAAAAACAGCACATTTATCCGAAACAAAAAGCAAAGACAAAAAAGCAGTTGTATTTGATTTTTCAAATTCTAAAATATTTCCATTTGCAAGCTCTTCTAAAAAAAAGTAAAGTCTACTTATGCAAAACTCATCTTTGAGTTTATTGTTTTGATAGCTTAACATTAAATTTACATTTGTAAGAAGAGAGTTGTTTTTTTGTTCCAAAAGCAAGTCTGTAGTAAAATCAAAAAGCGGAAACTTTTCTAAAAGTTGCAAGTTCAATTCTTTTTTGACTAATTCTAATTTTCCATTTTCAGCTTTTTTGTTTATTTGTAAAATTATTTTAGAATGGATATCTTTTGTTTCTTTGTTTTCATAAAGCATTAATTTTTCGGGAAATAAAAAAAACGTTCTAACTCCCTTGCGTTGGATTTCCACATTTGCAGAAATTAAACGATTCTTGTGAGGAAAAAGAAGTGTGCAAATTTGCTCCTTTATATTTAAGTCGGACATTTCTACAAAATTATTATCAAGCTGATATTCACTTCCAAGTATTTTTACAACTTTACCATTTTGTAAAATTAGCCTAATAATCGGTAAATCCCGAGCAAAGTTTTCAAAAATAAAATTGCGTTCAATTCTGTTCAATGTTGTCATATTGGATTTTTCCTATTTCAAATTCGTATAGCGTCCATTTTTCATTTTCAAAAACAGCAACAACCTTAGCAATTAAATATTCCAAGCCTAGTTCAGTTTTTGAAAAGTTCAAACGGTAATTTACATTTAGCTTGTTGTCAAAAATTTCGGGGCGTCCATAAAATATACTCGTGGGGTTTGGAACTTCCCTAAGCACAACTTCAAAAAAGTATTTTAAAAACGGATGGGCTAAAGAAACTTCTTCAAGTGTAAGACGCTTTTCTTTAATTGACACAGCAAACTTTTCACAATATTGTAATGCATCATAAGGCACTCCAAAATAATCTAGCTCGCCTATACCTTCAAGTCTTGGGTTTATCGCTCCTGTTATATTTGCTTGGGCATAGGTATAAGTTTCCTCAGATGGAACTTTATCTAGGTTGTACGGCATCGGAAGAACTCTTGTTTTTATTTTATCTCCATTTACCCAATGGATATTATCAAACTTATACTGCAGTTCATCTTTTAGTGTAAAAAAAACAGGTTCTTCATTTTCTTGTAAAACCTCTTCTTCTGTTTCCACAACTTGCTCGTTTTCAAAAGAGCTGGAAAGAGGATAAGCGTAAGCAAGAACGGTTAAAAAACAAAGCTCAAACAAAATACCAAAAAATTTCACGAAAACAGTATAAAGGATTTGCAAGTTTTTTTCTAGTGGGAATTTTTTAGAAAGCATTTAGCTTTAAAAACTAACATTGGCTAAACCACAAAAGAATTAAACAACTGTCCAATTATTAAATCCCAGCCATTTACCAAAACAAAAAGCATAAGTTTAAAGGGCATAGAAATTTGGATCGGTGGAAGCATAATCATACCCATCGACATTAAAATACTTGAAACAACCATATCGATGATAATAAAGGGAATATATAAAAGCACACCTATTTGAAAAGCTCGAGTTAATTCGTGAAGTATAAAAGACGCTATCAAAACATGAGTCGGAACTTCAGCAAGGGTTTCAGGTTTGTCCAAATTAGCCATTGTCATACAAAGCTCGATACTAGAAGTGTTTTTTTGCATTTGATTATACATAAAAATACGTATTGGTTTTTCAGCTTCTTTGTACGCTTCTTCAATAGTGATTTTCCCGTCGCTCATAGGCTTAAAAGAATTATCATAAATCGTAGTAAAGACGGGCCACATTACAAAAATCGTTAAAATAAAAGCAATGCCATTAAGTACTTGAGTTGGCGGAACTTGTTGCAAAGAAAGAGCTCGTTTTATAAAGTCCAAAACAATGGAAATGCGTAAAAAGCTCGTGCATAAAATCAAAATACTAGGTGCAAGTGAAATAAGTGTAATGAGTAAAAGCACCTGCACAGAAAAAGCAACATCCTTGTTTTCTCCCGGTTGACGAAGATTAAATTGAATAAAGGGTTGTTGTAATTCTTGTCGGGCGTCCATCTCTGTTCTGCCCGCAGGATTTTCTAAACCCGTTTCTTGGGCATAAAGCGAAAGTGGAAAAAGCACAGAGCTTACAAAAATTAGCGTGATAACTTTTTTATAAAATGTTTTCATAAGTTTTAACCTTTGTTGCCTTTGCTTGTATTTGATATATTATTTTCGCTTTGGTTTAACCGCTCACGCATTCCCGACAAAAACTCACCTGTAAGCTCGTCCGAAACTTCTGCCTGCTGTGGTTGAGCGTTTTTTTGTTTCGTTTTAGGATTTTTAAAAAGCGCCGAAAGCATTTCCGCAAAAGACTTTTGTTCAAACTCTTGATTTTCAGCAGCTAGGTTTAAAGCGTCCACCAACTCCTGATCCTCGATTTTAGAAATTAACGAAACATCCTTTTCCGTTACTGCAATCAAAAAAGCTTCCCGCTTTAGTGTTATAATATAAAGCGATTTATTTGGTGCAAGTTTTAACGATGCAGCCAACTTCAAATAAGGGTCATCATTAAAAGACAGGGCTTGCGATTTTTTCAAAAACTTCAAAACAATATAAGCAAGCACACAAACAATAATGAGCATTAAAATAAATTTCCAAAGAGAGCTAAAAAACGACACTCCCTTAACACTAGTCGTTACATCTGCCTGTTCTTGATTTTGCAAACGAATTTTTGTTTCGTCAATCGTACCCCTGTTTTGAGTTTCTGTAGCTTTGTTTGTCGTATCGTTTGTTGCATTTTCCTGCGCCACCCCATACGAAAAAATAACTATAAACATTAACAGCAAAGATAAAAAACGCTTTGTCATTTTTCCCCCGAACTTTATAACGGTTTTTTATTATAAAGCTTTTTGCGATAAAAGTCAACTGACAAAATATTTCATCCGCACTATTTACAATTATAAGACTTATCCGTGCCTTGCGAAAAACGCTTATCCGCTCACTCTGGATGGGTGAGCGGTCTTAAACTAGCGATGAGTTTCAACACTAATCTGGCAATGATAGCGGGAATTTTTTCTCCAAAAAAATTCCCGCCTAAGCGAACAAGACCTACGGTACTCCGTTTAAGATTTTACTCAAAATCAATACACTTTTTTGGGCATTCCCTAATAGTGGACAACTAGTTAGTATAAAACTCAAGTTATACGATACTATCAGTATGAAGGCACTAAAATGATATGCGTTCGTGTACAAAATTTTGTGTTTTGAAAAATGGCAAAAACTCTCTCCCATTCTTACCGCAAAAACTATAGTCAGTTGCAAACCTTAAAACTCTTGCCTATTGCCATTTTTCCCTTGACAATATTGATTTTAAATGATAGCTTTCAAAGCTTATGAAAAAAATTTTGACACTTGTTTTACTTAGTTTTTTTAACTTTGCTATACTTTCAGCACAAGAAAATTATAAAAACCGCCTACTAGAAATAAGCGATGAACTTGCAAAATACGTAGAAAGTTCCACCAAAAGCGAAGACGGCATTTACAAAGCAGTCGTAATAAAAGCCGACACTCTTTTACGCGAAGCGAAAATAAAACTTAAATTTACAAACGAAAAAAAAATGATTTCCAGCGTTAACTTTGTTTTTGACAAGCAAGACAGAAATCCATACCTTGAAGTAAGCAAACGTTTTATAGAAACCTATGACGGCACAAACGCTATTCATTATTCCATCTTGGTACGAGAATATGCAAATATATACCACTTTAGTACTTACAACGATTTTAGAAACACTAGCGAAATACCAAAACAATTTTTTTATAAAGCCGAGGGAATGAAAATCCAAACTAATTTTATTGAGAGGTTTTTACAACCGGCAGGACTTAAAATTTCAGCCTACGAAGAAAGTCTAATTAAGAGCAAACATCAAGACAATTTTGAAGTTGGGATGCGTTTTTTGGAGCGAACTAGTATTTATTACACACAATTTTTACAAGATATATTTACAGAAATTCAAAGAGGAAAATATCCAAAAACTAAAACTCTCAAACAATTAAACGAATTCCTTTTATCCATTATTCCACAATATAACAAAAATTCAAAAATTTCAAAACAATTTTATGTTTACACATCCCTAGAAACCTTTGACACATTAATTGACTTTTACTTAAAAAAATTAAACAAAGCTGATGCTCAAATCTTTGCCAGCTTTTCCCAAAATGCAAAAACTATTTTAAAATCAGAAAAAAAGCAAATGACAAACTATTACGAAAACACAATTCTAAACTTTTACGAAACAAAAATTGACAACATACTTTTAGGAAAAAATTAACACTTGAAAAAAAATATAAGTTTGTATAAAATAATTCTATAGGAGAGAAGAATATTATGGGTTGCTTACGAGCAATTTTATGTATTATTTGTCCACCGCTTTCCGTTTTAGACAAAGGCTGTGGCTCTGTGTTAATTGTTACAGTTTTGACATTAGTCGCTTGGGTGCCTGGTGTAATTGCAGCTATTATAATAAATAATAAACAAAGCTGATATTTTAAAAAATTTTAGAGGAAAAGTGTCAAGTAATTTTATGGATAATATAAAATCAAAAAATCAAAAAGAAAGAGGAAGTTTTATTTTAAAGATTTTACTAGCTATTCTTTTGCTGTCCCTTGTTTTGGGCTTTCTACTTTTTTTTCTAAAAACTAAAAAAACTTCAGCCATAGATATTCCCTCTGTAAAAATTGCTCCTGAAAACCTGTGGATACAAGATGATCCTTTGAACCTACCACCAATTCAGTTTTCAAGGGAGCAGAAAAAAAAGTGGTCAGATGAAGACATAGAAAAATTTTTTGTAGAGCCAAGTGAAGAAGTTATTGACAAGCTCAACAAAAAAAATTCTGAAAAAATAAAGAAATTATTAGAAGGTGTAAAATGAAAAAAATTTTAATTATTTTTTTTGTGTTTATATTTTTTTCCTGTGCAACAACAAGTGAAAAAAACAAAACAGCCAAAGAAGTAAAACCCCAAAAAGATGCTACCGTTTCCGAGTCTACCAAAACTGATGTCGACAAAGACGAAAAGGCACAAACAAGTCAAGACGGTGCCCCGACTTACCTTTACTCGGACAATGACCGCACAAAGCCCTTTACAAAAATTGGAGCCCCGGGCTCAGTAAAAGCAGAGCTAGATGCAAGTGCTATGCAAAGACAAAAAAATGCGGAAAAATCTAAAGACGCAAAGTCAATTGCAAACAAGCCCAGTACAACTAAACCCAGTAGTACTAAACAGACACAATCAGAAGCACCCCCTAAACCTACAAAAAAAACTACAAGCGCAACAAACGAAACAGGGGCAACAAGGCTCACTGATACCGAAAAAAAAATAATTGTCTCGGATGGCAAAACAAACAAAACCGAAACAAGTACATCAAAACCTAAAACAGAGGTACCTTCCTCTACTCAGCCCAAACCAATTGCAAAAACAGGGCAAACATCTACAACGAACACAGGCACTATTACATTGACAGTACCAAGTGGAGAAGATGCGAAAGAAAAAACACTTAAATCAAAAACAGAAAAAAACATAACTGAAATTCCAGCTACTCCAACACAAAAACTTAATAGCAATAAAGCTACACCCAACAATGATTCTCAAACTTCATCAGAAGACGCAAAACCTACTGTAGCAACAACGACAAAACCACAGGTGGAAACGCCAAAACAAACAACCACGACAAAACCGCAAGTGGAAACACCAAAACAAACAACACCGACAAAACCGCAAGTGGAAACACCAAAGCAAACAACCACGACAAAACCGCAAGTGGAAACACCAAAACAAACAACCACGGCAAAACCACAAGTGGAAACACCAAAGCAAACAACAACGACAAAACCACAAGTGGAAATGCCAAAACAAACAACCACGGTAAAACCACAAGCTCCCACAACAAGCCAAACATCAGAGCCTAAGTTTTGGGGAGATGAAATGGCAAAGATAGAAACACCCAACGATTTTGAAAACACAAACACCGAAACCGAAGTAGCAGTTAATTCAGAATATTTTTCGGAGTTTCCACAGTCCGATGATACAACAGGCGAAACAATCCCTGTTTCTAGAACAGTATCCATTAACCAAAATCAACGTTTAGGAGTTATGTATCCCGGCGAAAAATGGGTTTTTTTAGGAGAACAAACTTCACAAAAAGGTTTAAATTATGAACAGCGAAAATTTCAAGGGGGCAACACCGAATTTACTTTTTATGCAAAAGAACCCGGTAATTATATTTTAAATTTTTCAAGATACGATGCTTATTCTAATTCTTTCATTAAAGATGCTCTGCAAGTTAAAATAGGTGATAGAATTTCAGGCTCACCCCCCTATGTAAAGGCTCCCAACTATGTTCTGCCAACAAATCTCACGGATAAAAATACTCTAAGACCTGTTGTTCCAAACACTTCCCAAGCGTCTACAAAAAAACCGCAAACGCTAAACCCCACGGGAGATTTAACCGTTCCGAAAGAAACTTTAAGCCAAATAGTTTCTAACGAGGATCTTTTAGAAAAGGTAAAAAAACAAATTGCCGTAGGGGACGCTAAAAATGCAATTTCTAACTTGGACAAGTTTTTACGCTCTTCTACAGATAGACTTGACGAAGCTTATTTTTATTTAGGACAAGCATATGAACTTAACGGAAGTGAAAAAAATATTAAAGAGGCATACAAGGCATACAAAACAGTAACGTCAATTTTTATCGATAGTGATTTTTGGCAGCGTAGCGATGAAAGAATGCGTTATATTAAACGCTTTTTTGTAGATATAGAATAGGAACATTTAATTTCGCCGACTAAATGGTCGGCTCATTAAATGGTTGAGTTTGCACTTGGAGTTTTGCTTTGTGCAAACTCACATTATCGTAGTGTACGCTAAAGCTTACGAAAATCCGTCGCTCTCGTGAATTAAGGTTCGCTAGTTTTGTGAATTTATAAGAATATTACTCTTCTATTTCGCCTGCTTTTTTTAAAGCAAATTTTGCTGCTAGCGGACCGACCAATTCGTAAATAACGGTAGTTGCTAAAATAACTGTGCGAACTTGCATTCCGTGTTCTCCACCGATTAAATTTGCAGCTGCAAGAGAAAGTCCCAATGCGACTCCCGCCTGAGGAACTAGGGCAATGCCAAGATATTTTGTAACTAGTGGTGGCATTTTAAACATTTTGCAAGAAATATAAGCTCCCAGCCATTTTCCGATAGCTCGCACTACAAGATACGATACACCAATAAGCCCCACATTAGCGAGAGCACCCAAGTCAAGGGCAGCACCTGAAATTGTAAAAAAGATAAGAAAAATTGGTGTGGTTAACGGATCTACTATGCTAAAAGCCCTTGACGGATTCGGGACTACATTTGCAATAATCGCTCCCAAAGCCATACAAAGCAAAAGCGAAGAAACTTTTAGATAAAGTGCAAGTCCAATACCCACAAAAATAAAAGCTATTATTAAATTTAAGTAACTCCCTTCTGTTTTTGTGCGTTTCAAAAAAAATGCAAGACAAAAACCTAAAACAAAGCCAATTAAAACAGCAATACTAATTTCCCAAACAGGTACTAAAAACATTGCCTTAAAATCTGCACTTGCACCACTGACTAAAGATTTTGAAATTGAAGCACAAATTCCAAAGGCAACGATACTTACCACATCGTCTAAAGCCACAACAGGCAATAAGGTATTAACAAGTGGACCACGAGCATTGTATTGACGAATTACCATAAGGGTTGCCGCAGGAGCGGTTGCACAGGCTATTGCACTGAGCATTAAAGCAAAGGGAAGGTCTTCTTTTAAAACAAATATTAAAACAAGTAAAACTAAAAGCATTGCCATTAAGGCTTCCAACAAAGCTATTACAATAGTACTTTTGCCTTGACGGCGTAAGTCTGAAATTCGAAATGAACTTCCTATCGAAAAGGCAATAAAACCTAAGGCAACTTCCGAAACAATGTTTAAATCTGCCACGATATTCCTAGGTACAAGATTGAAAACATTGTGCCCTATTAAAATCCCCGCGATTAAATAACCTGTCACATTTGGAAACCTTAGTTTTCGCAAAAGTTTTGCAACAAAGATACCCGCTAATATTACAATACCAAGATAATATACAATACTCATTCAAACCTCTTTATCGGTTTTTTGGAGGATTCAAAGGACGAAATTGGTAGAGTAAACATTACTCCAACACCTGGCTTACTAAAGTCGCAAATTTCTCTAATTGCCTCCTTTGCTGTTTCCACTTTTTCTTCTTCCAAAGCCATAAGTATAGTTTTGTTCATCGGGCGTCCTTCGTTCATTAACATATACATAGAACCAAACATTGAGGTATCACTATTAGAACCGTAAAGGATTTTTGCCATTCCCGTTGAGTCTAAAATAGTTCCACCTGTGATTCCCCTGTTTTCAAGACTTAATAATAAGTCATTTAATTTTTCAGTTTTATTTAAAACAAGTATTAACAATTGCATATCTATATTGTACATTTATTTATAAAGCTTGCAAGACTTGTTTTTAAAATCTTCCTTGAAAATATAAAAAAATAAAATACCCTTGAAATTATTGTGATTTTGACGAAAATATTAGAGGGACTTTAAAAAATGAATAGGTTTGGAGTATTTATGAAAAAAAAGTTTATTCTGTTATTTTGTGTTTTTGCAAGTTTTACTGCTTATGCACAAGTTTCATTTGTACCACACTTTGATATTTTTTCTCTAACCAAGTTTAAAAAAGAAAAGCCTTATTTTGAAAATTCCCTTGATGCGTCTTTTGGTTTTAATGTTCAAGCTTTTCCAGAAGCTTATTTTGAGCTAAATTCAAATTTGAGCTTAAACAATATTATACCATTTTTTCATTTGGATAAAAGTAAACGCAAGCCTATCGAAGCTTTTTACTTAAATTCAGCCTTAACTTTTCCTTCAATTAAAAATAAAAATATTTATCTTGCTTTTTTTTATGGGCAATATGATTATTTGAACTCTGACAGAATTTTGCGGGAAACGGCAAAGGTAAAAATGGAAAGCCCAAGTTTTCAAAAAGATTTTCCAACTTCGGTTTTTCGTCCCGATTTAAAAGTAGACGGTTTAGGTTTTGCACTTTATGGTTGTTTGAATTATATGCCTGTTTATTTTGCAGGTTACGGATATTGGAACGGAGGTTACACAAAGGAAACTTTTGAAATTTCCAGTGATTTTCGTATGGGCTATAGTTTTTATGCTGGAGCCTTTAACACTTTTTTCGGGGCAAAGTTTTCGCAGGACATAAAAAAAACAGAACTTAGAGCGGGCATTTCAGCTAGTTTTAAAACCGCTGAAACAAATGAGTTTTATTTTGACATCGGAATTGACAAGCTTGTTTTTCCTGAACCCACTCCCTACAAAAAACTCTATATGCTTTTTGAGCCTCGCGGTATTTATGATAAATTTTCCTTTAGCATTCCTTTTTTTATGGCACCCGTTTCTTCGCTCCCCAAATTTATGGACCAAACTAAATATGCCGATACTAGTTTTATGGGCATTGGTTTAAAACTTGCGGGTGGAAACTTGGAAAAATATAACTTTGAAGCAGGCACGAGTTTTTGTACTTCGATAAATCCCGAAAATGTAAGTGAGCTTACGGCTTTTACTTTTACAGCTTCGCCTTTTTTCACCTATGCTTTTTCGAAATATGTTATAGACTGTAGATTAAACATATATCCTTTATTATATAAAAATCCTAATGAATTGGTTAATTTAAGTATTCAAATTAAGGCGGTAAAATAATGGTTAAAACACAAAGCAAAAAACTTAAGATTTTTTTATTTATTATTTTTGTATTTTCCTTTCAGGCAAGAGCTTTCGACCTAGACTTAAACCTCTCAGCTGGTAATTTTGCTTTTCTAGACGATGGTACATTTTTACCTAAAGTACCCGACTTTGGCTTTGGAGTAGAAATAACAGATACCTTTACGGATATGGTTGGGGCAGTTTTTAATATTAAGCGCACACCTGTAATAGGTAATCTTTTAAAAGCTCGTGTTACCTTTGGTGGTCAAAAATTTTTATTTTCGCTTGGTCCGTCCATCGGTATTTTAAACCGAGCTCACAAAAAAGGTGAGTTCTCCTCTGTTTTCCAGCCGGGGATGGGCGTAGGTATGCACATTCAAACAGAAAAAGGTTTTATGGCAGGCTTTGACATAGACTTTTCGATTTATACGGGGCTTTCACACAAAAATATTTACATTAACAACGGTGAAGTAGAACTTGGTATGCGAGCTAAAAATGTACTTGTAAGTTTTAACGCAAAGCAAGTTGCACGAACTTGGATTGTAGATAGCAAATCAATAAGCTCAAGCCTCATTGATTTTGGTTTAAATTTTGAAGTTTTTTCCAAGCCTTCTCCGATTGTTTTTCCTTTTGCTTGCATTTTTCGAATTGCAAAATACCAAAACGGTGGAGACAGCTCATTAGATTCTTCACTGGGAGCTTTACTTTTAAAAGCAGGGTTAATTCACAATATTTACAACGGTGTAGGATATTATATTATAGCGGAAGTGCCAGTTTACAGCCGAGCTTTAAAAGGTGAACCACCAAAAACTTTCCGATATAATCTAACACTTGGGACGAAGTTCAATTTTGATTAAGCTTAGCGAGTTTTTTTCAAAGTGAACGAAGTTTTGAATTTTCTATTATAATTTTTATGAAAATTCAAAACTCGCTATTGCTATCTACTAGCCCACCGTCCGTGGCGGGAGCATCTATTTTTCACAAGGCACGGACAAGTCCTTACAAGAGTTAAAACGCAATTAATCTTGCTTGTACTTATTGATATTATACTAAAACTATTATATAATATTAATTTGAAACTTTTACGAAGGAGCTAGGTCGCATTGGCTTTTACCTTTGCGATCTTGAAGGATATGGAACGAATTGATGTTGAAACAGTAATCAGACAAAAATATAAAGGTTATATTCCGCGTTTTATATTTCGTTGGTTGGAAAAGCTTATTTGTCAGGATGAGTTTAATCGTATGAATCAACTTGAGTACGAAGGCGGTGGTATCGGAGCAGCAGAAACTTTTCTAAAATATTTAAACATCACATCTGAAGTCGTAGGACAAGCTCGTCTGCCTGATAAAAATTCAAGAACGCTTTTTGTTGGAAATCATCCGCTTGGTGGTATGGACGGTCTTATTTTGACACATATTTTAGGGAAAAAATATGGAAAAATAAAACTTTTGGTAAATGATGTTTTGCTTAATTTACACCAATTCAATGATGTTTTTGTTCCGATAAATAAATACAACACTCCAAGCCGAACTCAAATGAAATTGATTTCTGAAATTTTAGAAAGTGATACTCAAGTACTTATGTTTCCTGCAGGGCTTTGTAGTCGTATGAACGAAAAAAAGCAAGTCCGCGATTTGGCTTGGAACATTAGCTTTATAAAAATGGCAAAACGGAGTGGACGCAATATTTTGCCGATATTTTTTGAAGGAGAAAACAGCAAAAAGTTTTATCGTTGGGCAAGGATTCGGGAAAAGCTAAAAATCAAATTTAACTACGAACTAATTCTTTTGCCAAGCGAATTTATAAATGCTCGCTGTAAGCATTTTAAGGTTATAGTTGGTGAAAAAATTCTGCACAAAAATTTACCCGCTAGAAAAGATATGCGAGCTTTTGCTGAAAAGTTAAAAAATTCACTTTACGAATTTCCCCAAAAATACGGAAATAAATAATTCGAGAATTTGGGCGTTCCCGCTTGCAAATATGCAAGTTTTAGACCTTAGGTGATAGGCAACTAACTATAGATTTCTTTTACTTGCTTTTAGAACTTTGCCTATTTGCGAGCGGTCGGGCTATTCGGGGCTATCGGTACGAACGCACTAAAATATCGTGCGTTCGTGTACAGCGAAAGTATTTTTGAAAAAATGCTTTCGCTCCCCTACTACCCCTAACGCTCACTTTAGGAAAACATCCTTGTTTTTCTAAAGTGGACGAGTTTTTTGTTTACAAAAAACTCGCTAGACGCTTTATATTAGCCCGCCGTCCGTGGCGAGAGAAAAAATGTCCGTGTTTTTTGTTACCCGTCGAGTTTTGCAACTTGACAAGATTGGTGTTGCAAAACATCGCTGTTGCTTTATTCACTAGTGTAACTTCGGATTAGGTTTGGCAAAATGTTGGATATAGTTTGGCAAAAAACGGGGGTTTTTGTGTGTTTTTTGTTGTTTTAGCGTGTTTTAGTGTGCTTTTTCAAGAGTTTTATTGGCTTTTACTAGAATGTTTTTGTGCTGAAACATAGCTTTTTT
>JARGFC010000012.1:0-13907 GCA_038397925.1 Treponemataceae bacterium | reverse complement strand
TTTAACCTTTGTAAGACTGTCCGTGCTTTGCCAAAAATCCGCTCTCGCCACGGACGGCGAGCTAGTAATTTATGTTTTAACATTTATAAGACTTGTCCTTATTTTGAAAAACACCACTCCCGACAGGGATGTCGGGTTAATACATAGCAATAGCGAGTTTTGAATTTTCCTTGCATTATAAATAGAAAATTCAAAACTCGTCCACCTTAAAAAACACGGATGTTTTTTAAGGTGACCGCTCTTGGATAACTCAGGGTCTTAAACTAACGCTGAGCTAAAACGCAAATCTGGCAAAGTTGGGACAAGAATTTTTACAAAAAAATTCTTGTCCGTAAGCAAAGCGGAGCCGTGCAATGAAACTCGCGGGCAAAAGAGCAAAACGCAAGTGAAACGCTGGAGTGTAAACTTTTTAAAAAATTCAAAACTCGTCCACTTTAGAAAAACAAGGACGTTTTTTTAAGGTGAAATCTTTACATAACTTCAAAAAGTCAAACTTTTTTTAAACTTTTTTTGAATTTGCGATACAAAAAAAACTTTTTTTACAATATTGTATATAGAACAACTTATATAAAAAAAGGAGTTTTGTTATGGGTTTAGACAATTTACTTGACCCAAAAACTGATTAGGTTTTTAAGTTGATGTTTACAAAAGGCGAAAAAGGAAACAAGGCGTTAATCAGTTTCCTCAATGCGTTTTTGGCTAACGCTTACGGTGAAATCAAAACTGCTGACATTCTAAACACAGAGTTGACCCGTGAAATGTCGAATGGTGAAACTTATCACTTGGATCTTTTGGTAAAAACCGACAGCCGTTTAGTTTTAAACATCGAAATGTAGCAATTTTGGAAAACTGATTTTACGCAAAGGGTACAAATGTATTTACTCAATGTTGGACATCGTTTTCTAAAAAAACACCCAAAACTAGATGAACACATAAATTCAGCGACTGAGCAAATCTCAATTTGCGAAAGAGCTGAATTTCCGCCGTTTTGAGAAACGAAAAACGGCACTACAATAAAGTGATGTTATGAAAAATACCAAGTTTCCAAATTTTCAAAACTCGCCAATTAAATTAGGCGACGCTATTTTAGTCGCCTAATTTAATAGAACCGCTTTACTCTATCAGTTTTACCGTTTTTGGTGAAAATGTACCTGAAAAATTCAACTTCTCACAGGCTCAAAGGATTCGGGTTTTGAGTTTTTCTATCTTGCTTGAATTAAATGAAGAAATAGCGTACACTATGAATAAGCATATAAACAACTACACTGCAAAAGATTATTGGATACGCTTTTTAGGCAACAGCGGTAAAAAACATTATGCAAGAGAAATGAGGGAATAAATATGGCAAACGAAGTATTGCTTACAGTAACTGAAGAAGAAAGACGCATTGCACGCGAAATTTCTGAAAACAATTATCAAAGAATGCTCAAATTTGAAAGCGAAATAGCCAGAGAAAAAGGGTACTCCAAAGGACGAGCTCAGGGGCGACCGAAGGATAGGCCGATGGTCATGCACAGGGACACGCTGAAGGTATATCTGAAGGATATGAAAAAGGCGAAGCGAGTGGTATACAAAAAGGGGTAGATCAAGGTTTAATTGAAGGCTTAAATCAAGGCAAGCTAGAAAAAGCTCGAGAAACTGCTAAAAATTTATTAGAAATTGGGCTTTCTGTTGCACAAATATCTAAAGCTACTGGTCTTTCCGAGTCAGAAATAGATAGGTTATAGAATTTCCTAAAAAGCAAAAATTACAATGCAAGAGAGGAGTTTTTTTCTTGCAAAAATTACTGCTCTTAAGCAAAGCGGAAGCTTGTAATTAAGCTTGTTATAAAATCCACACAACAAAAATACAGAACGAAGGTAAAGCGCTCAAGCCTAACTTCAATGCGGTCTGCCTTTTTTACTAAAGCCTTCCACCCGTGCACTAGCTATTACCGAAAGACTTGACTCACGCCCGCTTTTCAAATAATGATAGCCTAATCCTGCAATCATTGCCGCATTATCCGTACAGAGCTTTAACGAAGGAAAAATACACTTTAAGTCTTGCACTTCGGCGAGCTTTTTTCGCAAAAGAGAATTTGCCGCAACACCACCTCCTGCAACCAAAGTTTTTAAGCCCGTCATTTTTATAGCCCTTACAATCGGACGCATTAAAATTTTAATAGCCTGTGCTTGAAAACTTGCGGCTATATTTTCAGGCGTCTTTTCAAAATCCTCATTCCAAAACTTTTCTAACTGATTTATGCAAGCTGTTTTCAAACCTGAATACGAAACATCATATTCGTTTTTGGGGCTTAACTTAGGCATAGAAAAAGACGCTGCCTCCGCATTTCCTGCCTTTGCTAACTTGTCAATCGCAGGACCGCCCGGATATCCAAAATCATAAAACTTTGCTATTTTGTCAAAAGCTTCACCGGGTGCATCATCGATAGTTGTACCTAAAACCTGAATATCATCAAAACCTTTTACAACACATAAAATAAAATGCCCACCTGAAACCATCAAACCCAAATAAGGATACTCAATTTCCTGCTCAAGATGTGCTACATAGATATGCCCTAGCATATGATTTACAGCCACAAAAGGCTTTCCCGAAATCCAACTCAAGCTTTTTGCAAAATTCAAGCCTACCAAAAGAGCGCCCATCAATCCCGGTCGGCTAGTTACCGCAATCCCGTCAATTTCTTTCAAGTCCAAATCTGCCTCGTCCAAAGCTCTTTTGACAACGGGTAAAATCCACTCCACGTGTTTTCGGCTTGCAATTTCAGGTACTACTCCATTATACTCTTTGTGATATGGTATTTGTGTGGCAACAACATTGCTTAAAATTTTCTGTCCCGACTCTACAACTGCCGCAGCTGTTTCATCACAAGAAGTTTCAATTCCTAGTATTTTCATTTTTGTTAATCTCTTTTTTTAGTTATTTTGATAAGAGTAGCATAACCTACTTTAGCGGTTTTGCACCTTTGCATTATTAAATACTTTTGCGTATTTTTTCCAAATTTTTCTTAAAATAAGGCACCGCAAGGTGCCTCTGTCCAATAGCTTTCTTATCATCGGTTAATCCAGTTTTAATACATTTATCGACTTTGTATTTTTGTCGCAAAAATATTGTTTACCATCTTAACTTAGCAATAGACTCTCGTGCAAGCTTTTTAATTCTTTCAGGATAATTCAAATAATCCACATAAACTAAATAATCAAAAGCATTACTATCGCCAAGTTCGCCCAAAGCTTTAATAGTCGCAAAAACAAGATTTTCGCTATAAGGTTTCCCGCGTTCTGCGTCCGAATTTAACAAGCCTAAAAAAATTACCAAGGCATTTGCACATTCTTTTGAGCTTAAAACCGCCATACAATCGATAACAGCCACTAAGTCGGAGTCGCTCGCAATTCCCGCCCGATAACTTGCTTGTACCTTGTAAAAATAACTAACAACCAAATCTGTCGCACCCTGCCAGCGTTTTTCTGTTAAAAGTTTTAACGCCTTGTCCAAAATTCTTTTACTCAAAACTTTTTGTGTGTTCAAAGAATCAAGTGCGACCGACATGCTCATATCCGTAATTTCTGCCAATTCATTTTCCGAAACGCTTGAGCTTTCAAGTGCAGTTTCAAAAGCAACTGAAGTAGAATACAACTCTTTTCTTTCAATAATTTTTACAAGCTCATCAAAAAAGTTTACAGGAATTTTAGAAAGCGCAGTCTTACAGTTATTCTTTATTTCATCATCACTTGATTTAATTAAAGCATCAAATAAAAGCGAAAAGGTTTGTTTATTTCCAAGTGCCCCCAGCGAGTCAATGTATGCAAACAAAAGTTGTTTTGAATACGCCTGCCCTGAAACACTCTTGTAAAAAAGCTTTTCAAATTTCAAATTCAAATCCTTGACAAGATCTTCGTCTGACAAATCAAAAGCCTTAAAAGCTCTAACACAAGCTTCCTCAAACGCTACATCTTTCACTCGAATAAACAAAAGTCGAATAGGCAAAACCGCTTCATCCACTTTTAAGCGTGCCAGCGTTTCAACCGAAACAATTCCTATTTGCATTAAAGTATTATCGTCTTCCAAAAGCTCATAAACCGAATCCACAAAAGTTAAAGCCGAAAGAAAAAAACTCGCACCTTCCTTGGTCGCAATTTTGCTTGCATCTTTTACAAGCTCGTATTTTGTATTCAAATTTGCCCGTGCAAAATTTCTGCGATATGAAAGAGCTTGGATTTCGTAGTTTTGCCCAAAAAGCCCCAAGCCCGAACAAATAAAAGCACAAGCAAACAAAAATTTTTTCATAAAATCTCCCACACCAATTGTACTAATTTTACAAACTTTTTACAAGTAATAAACGATTTAAGACTATCCGTATTTTCGGGCACACATTCGTGTGCCTACTTTAAGAAAACCGGAGCCGTGCAATGAAACTCGCAAAAGCAAAACACTAGCCTTGACTTTTTTCTGCTTAATTAAGTCGAAGCTCAAGGTACGCTTCAGTTATTTACTTATTGTAAAGATTTTTGCGTTTAAGTTTTTACGAAGTTTACGCAAATGTGTTTTCCTCGTGTAAAAGATTTTTCGCTCCAGCGAGGAGCGTAGCTCTTGTCTGCTTAAGCGGGAATTTTTGTCTCAAAAATTCCCGCCCTCGTTGCCAGATTTGCGTTTTAGCTCACCGCTAGTTTAAGACCCTGAGTTATCAAAGACGAAGGGGTAGGCGTTTTTCGCAAAGCACGGACAAGTCTTATAAAAGTTAAAAACGAAAATTATTTTTTTGGTTGGATAAAACTTGTCGTTGGTTTTTGGAGTGTAAATTGCAAGTGTTATTGCATTGTTTTTTTTGTGAAAATATCGTATAATGCAAAAAGGAGAAAAAATGGATTTGAGATTTGTAAAATTGCTTACTGCGATTGGTTTTGTTTTTTTGGGAATAATATTTTTTTCCCGTCCCGACACGATCACTTCGTTGTTGGCGGTAGCCCTTGGAGTTGTGGCTTTAGCGTATGCACTAAATTTCTTTTTGCGGTATCGTAGTGCGGGTGATAAATTGTCGCTAATTTTGGCAATTGTTATAGCGGTTGTGTCTTTTGTTTTTATTCTGCAACCTATTTTAAAGCTTGCGTTTTTTGATAAGCTTTTTGGTATTGTTTTGGCATTTGTTTTAATTGTTGGGGGAGTTGTTCTTATTAAGAATGGACTTTCTAAAACAGAACAAAAAAGACGATTTTTTGAAATTGCACTTGGTGTTTTTGTAATCGTTTTGGGTATAATAAACTTGCTTAATCCAAGTTTGTATTTTCTTTCCATTATGATTGGTTTAGCTTGTTTAGTTATCGGAGCTTTACATATTTTTGATTTTATTCGTGGCTAAATTTAGTATTGAATAGCTAATTTATTTTTAACAAAGTAAATTATAAATATAAAATAACAAAAAAAATTGCATATTGCGAGCCCGCCCCTTGTACAAAAAATAAAAACATAGTACAATTAACATAGTTAAGTTTGCACTTAGAGTTTAACTTTGTACAAACTTGCATTATTGTGGTGTATGCTAAAGCGTACGGAAATTTGTCGCACTCGTGAACTTAAGCTTCACTCGTTTGACAAATTTAGAGGAAGGTTTACTCCGTTGTCCTCAAGACAGTTGGAGAGTTTTTTTCAAAACAGGGAGGACTGTATGACTAGATTTTTTTCAATCTCAAAAAAGATTTTTTTATTATTTTTTGCAATTTTTACGATAGCACTTTTTTTTACCTTTATTTTCTTTTCACACTCCTTGCGACAAAGTAAAGTGGAGGAATTTTATTCATCGACAGAGGAGCAGTTAGTTAATATTAAAACTGGAATTAATTTTTTTATGAATTCCGCAAAAAATAATCTTGATTTCCTTTCTTCAAATGACACAGTAAAAAGTGCGGACGATACCTTACACCAATATTTTTTGGATGACAGGGATATGCTCGCATCCGAAACTATTAAAAGCGAAACTGAAAAAGAACTTGTAAAAATTTTCAAAGGGCTTTTTGATGTGTACCCCGAATATGCAGAAGTTTATTTAGGCTCGATTTGGGGAGGCTATGCAACTTCCTTTGATGGCAAAATGTTAAAGACTTATGACCCGAGAAAAAGGGATTGGTATAAGCAGGCGAGTGAAGCTGGAGGAAAAACGATTTTGACCTCTGCTTATCTTTCAACGATTGGAGAAGTGGTAATTGCTTTTTCAAAACAAGTTGTTGACAAAAATAAAAAGCCTGTCGGTTGTGTTACTATTGAGCTAACTTTAAATACTATCACCGATATGATTGCAAATTCGAAAATAGGAAAAACGGGTTTTATAATCTTGACGCAAAACGATAATTTAGTTTTAGCCGAGCCACGCCATCGCAATGTTTTAATGCAAAATCTTAATGAATGTTCAATTTCTGATTATGCAAAACTTGCAAAAATGCAAGAAGGCGATCGACTTAAAATTAAAATTGACAATAAAGAATTTTTAGTTCAAACACATTTTGTCGATGAACTTAATTGGAAATTATATGGACTTATGGAAGCATCCGAAATTGAAACAAAAATAAAACAAACCTTAGCTCCTATTCTTATTATGCTTTTGGTTATTTTTATAATTGGTTTGGCAATAGCAATATTTTTAATTAAAAGATTTATTAAACCTCTTAAAGAATTGATATCTACATTTAAAGATATTGCAATGGGCGAAGGGGACTTAACTCAAAGACTTGCTGGTTCTGGTCGTGATGAAACTGCTCAAATTGCTATGTATTTTAATCAAACAATTGAAAAAATACGAACTACAATAAAAACTGCTGGTGAAAATGTTATAACGCTAAAAGGTTTTGCTGAAACTCTAAATAAACGCACCGACGAAACAGATGGTTTTGTAAAAAACATTACAGGAAATATTGATGAAATTGAAGACAAAATCAATACACAAAATACTTTAGCAGGAAATACTTCTAAAAGTGTGCATTCGACTATAAACACCTTTACAAACTTAAATGAAAAAATCGAGTTACAAAGTGCAAGTGTAAGTGAGGCTACAATTTCCATTGAACAATTAACCAAAAATATAGTTGACATTAAAAAAGCTTTGGAAACAAACTCAAGCCAAATTGTGGAAATGCAAAAACTTTCTGATGATTTGAAAGTTTCTGCAAAAAATACTTCAGTTGCTACAAAAGAAATTAACGACGAGTCCGAGACTCTTTTGCAAGCAAGTGCTGTAATTCAAAGTATAGCAGCCCAAACAAACTTACTTGCGATGAATGCGGCAATTGAGGCGGCACACGCAGGTGATGCGGGCAAGGGCTTTGCTGTTGTTGCGGGTGAAATTAGAAAGCTTGCCGAAGAGTCAAACCAACAGGGAAGGGCAATTACGCAATCGTTAAAAGGCTTAAAAGCAAAAATCGGAAGTATTGCAGATGACACTTTAATTGTTGAAGATACATCAGCAAAGGTAGCGGTTTTAAGCAATGAAGTAAAAATTCAAGAAAATCGTGTTATGCACAGAATAGAAGATCAAAGTGCAGAAAGCACTCAGCTTTTGCAAGCAGTTACAGAAATAAATTCTAAAACATTGCATATTAAAAACGAATACGATAGATTACTTTCGACAAGCAATATTGTGTTGGATGAAAGTGTTCAGCTAGCCGAGCTTTCACAAAACATCGCAAATAAAATACAAAAGATTTCGGGTGAAGTTTTAAAAATTAGTGACGCTAGTAACGAAGTAAATAATATTAGTTCAAGAACAAAAGAAAACATTCGCACTTTAGCTGAAAAAATTGCAGGGTTTAAGGTGGAGTAGAGTAGGGTTATTCGCCTAAAAAATTCTAACTTTAAAAAGTAAGTTTGCATTGCTTTAACCTTTGTAAGACTCGAGCTTTTTTGCGTAAAACGCTTATCCCCTTGCTTTAGGTGGGCAAGGGGTCTAAAACTTAGCAATGAGTATTAACGCAAATCTGGCAATGAAGGGTTAGGAATTTTTGAAACACAAAAATTCCTAACCTTAAGCAAGCCAGAGCTACGCTCCCTGTTAAAGTGTAATGTTTTAATAAAAAAACGCCACGAAAAACCGTGGCGTTTTTTTAGCTCGTAAAACGCTTATTATTTGGCAGGAACAACACCCGCTGTTTTGATAACTTCGTTAACCTCAGGTAGTCCACTAGTCATATAGTCAAAAAATGCTTGTGCAGCAGGTGAAAGCTTTTTGCCTTCCTTTGTTACCAATACAAAAGGTCTTTGAAGTTTGTAGCTACCATTCTTGACAGTTGCTTCGCTAGGTGTTACACCATCAATTTTTAAAGCCTTTACATCAGTTCGACCTTCAACAGCTGAAAGAGAGGCATAACCGATCGCGTTTGCGTTGTTAGCAACGGCAGCAATAACAGCACCTGTAGAAGTAAGTTCACTTTCAAGCTTTTGTTTGCCCTTTGTTTTTGTAATGTCTTCAAAAGCATCACGAGTACCACTTCCTGCTTCACGACCTATGCAAGAAATTTTAAGGTCAGCACCACCAAGTTCTTTCCAGTTTGTGATTTTTCCTGTAAAAATATCGGCAAGTTGTTCCAGACTTATGCTGTCAACTTTACAACTCTTGTGAGCAACAACTGCAATACCGTCAAAAGCTAAAACCGTGCCTTTTAAGCCTTTAGCAGCTTCACCATCTTTTAAGTTTCGTGAAGCTAAACCAATGTCTGCCGTTCCTGTTGCAACACTTTCAACACCAGTACCTGAACCTGTAGGATCGTAAGTTACCTTTACTTTCGGTGCTTTTTCGCTAAAGCTTTCAATTAAGCTCGAAATGACTTTTGACATTGATGTTGAACCGTTAGTGGCAACTGAACCTGACAATTTCGACCCAGTTTCCTCAGCCTGTCCCATAGCAAAAAGCCCTAAACAAAACATTGAGAAAAACAACCCAGAAATAATTTTTTTCATAATCTCCTCCGGAATATGATATTTGTGTTTATTCACACAGCACAAGCTATGTTAAACACATTCACGCTAAAGTTTACCCATACAGTACAAAAAAGTCAATATGAAGTAGTGAAGTTTTACAAAAGATTTACATAAGTTTTACTAGGGGTTTACAATTTTGCATAAAATAGCTTCAAAAATGTAGCCAAGAGGTAAAACAAAGGAATAACGAAAATTTTACACAAAATTATAATTCGTTTTCTTTTTTGGATTGTATAAATTTTCTATAAAAATTGCAAGGGTGTTTTTTGTTGTTTGGATGGGAAATAGATCATTGCTTTTTTCAATGGTACGGGGTCTTTATTGTTTTTCTAGCTATGTAATAATAAAATTCCAAAGTATTTTTCCTTTGAATTTTACCAAAACAATTTTGCCCAAAATTATCATCTTTAACAATTAAAGGAACAATGTCTTTTTTATGTATAATAATTTTATTAAACTACTTGACTTTTTTTCAAAAAATGGTTATAATACATTTCGATTTTTAGCTTATGGGGGTGGGTTTTGCTTATGACAAACTCTAAACTTTTGCAAAATATTCTGCCTTTCAAACAAAAGGACTTTTTGGGTGTTTCCTATCTTTCAGAGGAACTCACTTTTTTGTTAAAAATTATTCTCCTTTTAAAACATATTAAACATTGATTTTAACTTACTTAAAGCTATTATGTTTTTTCTAGTTTAAAAAAACTAACATTAACTTTATTTTATTAACAGGAGAATTTATGAAAAAGGTTGCAATAAACTTAAAAAATATATGTAAATCATATGATGACACTTATGTTTTGAATAATTTAAATCTTCAAATACATAAAAATGAGTTTTTAACTCTTTTAGGACCCAGTGGTTGTGGAAAGACAACAACTTTAAGAATAATCGGAGGTTTTGAAAAAGCAGACTCTGGAACAGTTGAGTTTGACGGGGTGGACATAACTCAGATTCCTCCATACAAGCGAGAAATAAATACCGTTTTTCAAAAGTATGCTCTATTTCCTCATTTAAATGTTGGCGAAAATATTGACTTTGGTTTAAAAATTAAAAAAATAAGCGAGGCAGAGCGAAATAAACTTAGAAGTGAAATGCTAGCTCTTGTTGGACTTTCAGGTTATGAAAAACGACGAATTAGTTCACTTAGTGGCGGACAGCAACAACGCATCGCAATAGCAAGAGCCTTGGTTAATCGTCCAAAGGTTTTGTTGCTTGATGAACCTTTAGGTGCATTAGATTTAAAGTTAAGAAAAGAAATGCAAGTTGAGCTTAAAGAAATTCAGCAAAATGTAGGAATTACATTTGTATATGTTACCCACGACCAAGAAGAGGCTCTTACAATGAGCGACACAATTGTAGTTTTAAACGAGGGAAGAATTCAGCAAATCGGAAGTCCCATTGATATTTATAACGAACCGAAAAACGCCTTTGTTGCAAAGTTTATCGGTGAGTCAAATATTTGTGATGGCATAATGCTTGAAGACTATAGCGTAGAAATGCTTGGCAAAAAGCTTACTTGTGTGGATAAGGGCTTTGAGCGAAACGAGGCTGTAGATGTGGTCGTTCGTCCTGAAGATGTAGAAGTTTATGCAAAAGATGAAGGACAAATAAACGCAGTTGTAGAGTCGGTGGTTTTCAAGGGAGTACACTACGAAATGGTAATAGTCGGTGAAGGTTTTCGTTGGCTTGTTCATTCGACACTTTCACGAAATGTTGATGAACAAATAAGTATAAAAGTTATTCCTGAAAATATTCACATTATGAAAAAACACAAGGAGGGCTAAATGAAAAAATACTCTATTCCCTATTTATTTTGGCTTTTGCTTTTTGTTATTTTTCCGATGCTTTTGATTGGTTTTTTAGCTTTTACAAAAGGAGATATGCTAAATGTTTCTACATTTGAGTTTTCGTTAGAAAATTTTTCACGCTTTTTTGAGTCAACATATTTGAAAATACTTGTAAACTCCTGCGTTTTAGCTTTTATTTCTACACTGCTTTGTTTTTTACTAGGCTATCCTACAGCCTTTATTATTTCTCGAACAAGCACCAAAATTCAAGGCATCTTGATTATGCTTTTTATAATTCCTATGTGGATGAATTTTCTTTTGCGCACTTATGCTTGGCTTACCTTGCTCGGGAAAAATGGTTTAATAAATAAAACATTTGGTTTAATAGGCTTGGGTCCCTTTGAACTTATCTACAATGATACTGCAGTTGTGTTGGGAATGATTTATAACTTTTTGCCGTTTATGGTTTTACCCATTTACACAGTGCTTTCAAAAATTGACAAAAGCTTAATTGAAGCAGCAAAGGATTTGGGAGCAAACGAGTCTCAAGTTTTTACACGAGTGATTTTTCCGCTTTCGTTGTCAGGAGTTTCCTCAGGTATAATTATGGTTTTTATTCCCGCTATGAGTACCTTTGTTATTTCAAACTTGCTTGGTGGAAATAAATCAATGATGATTGGAAATGTTATCGAACAGCAATTTCGCTTTACGGGTGACTGGCATTTTGGTTCTGCAATTTCATTTATTTTACTTGTGTTGATGTTGGTTACAATTGGTATTGCAGTTAAAACTGGAATTATCAAAGAAGGAGAAAATGAGCTATGGTAAAAAAATTTGTAACGCGTTTTTATTTAGCATTGATTTTTTTATTTTTACACTTGCCTATTATTGTGCTTATAGTTTTTAGCTTTAACTCATCACGACTGCGTGGAAGCTTTGATGGTTTTAGCTTGATATGGTACAAAAATCTTTTTACAAATAAGGCAATACTTCAAGCTTTGTACAATACCTTGCTCATAGCTTTGTTGTCTACAATGATTTCGACTGTTATGGGAACCTTTGTCGCAATTGGGATTCATTATCTTCCAAGAAAGCAACAAAATTTCGTGCTTAATATAAACTATATTCCCGTTATAAATCCTGATATAGTTACCGCTGTCTCTTTGATGGCTTTATTTAAGTTTTTAAGCTTGAAGTTTGGTTTGGGAACAATGCTAATTTCCCATATTGTTTTTTCTGTGCCCTATGTTATTCTAAATGTTTTGCCCAAGTTAAAACAATTAGACCCAAATTTACTGGATGCGGCATTGGATTTGGGGGCTTCGCCTTTTTATGCTATTGTTTATGTAATAATTCCTCAAATAAAAACAGGTATTATAACAGGTGGCTTAATGGCTTTTACCCTTTCGATTGATGATTTTATAATTTCGTATTTTAACACAGGACATGGTTTTTCAAACTTGAGCATTTTAATTTACTCAATGGCGAAAAAGGGCATTAACCCAAGTATCAATGCTCTTTCTACTATTATGTTTACAGTAATTTTAATATTAGTAATTGTAATCAATAAAAGGACTAATATTGTTGAAAAAAAAGTTAAACGAAAAAATTATAGGAGGTCAAAATGATTAAAAGATTTTTACAATTTGTTTTGGTAAGTGCATTGATTTTTTCTTGTGAAAATAATTCCAAAGAAGTAATCAATGTTTACAATTGGGGGGACTACATAGATGAAAGTTTATTAGTCAAGTTTGAAAAGGAAACGGGGATACGCGTTTTGTACGACACTTTTTCGTCCAACGAAGATATGTACATAAAAATCAAACAAGGGATTGACTCATACGATGTAATAGTTCCTTCGGATTATATGATAGAACGATTGATAGAGGAAGACTTATTAAACGAAATAGATTTGTCGCTAATACCGAATTTCAAGTATGTAAACGCAAGTCTAAAAAGCCCCGCCTTTGACCCCGATAACAAATATTCAGTGCCATACTTTTGGGGAACGGGAGGCATTATTTATAACACGGCATTTATTAGTGATACTATCGACAGCTGGAAAAATCTTTTTGATAAAAAATACGCTAACAAAATTGTAATGTATAATTCGTCAAGGGACTGTATCGCTGTAGCCTTAAAAGCTCTCGGTTATTCTATGAACTCGGCAAATCTTGATGAGCTGGAAGCTGCAAAGAACTTGCTACTTGAACAAAAACCGTATGTACTTGCCTACCAAGCAGACGAGGGACGCTATACTTTGGTTTCAGGCGATGGCGAAATTGGTTTTATGTATTCAGGCGATGCTTTAATGATGATGGAACAAAACCCCGACTTAAAATATGTCTTTCCTAAAGAGGGCGTAAACATTTGGTTCGATGCAATGGTTATTCCAAAGTCATCAAAAAATATTTCTGGAGCACACAAGTTTATTAACTTTTTGTGCGAACCTGAAAACGCTGCTATAAACGCAGAATATTCAGTCGGCTACTCATCGCCCATAGACGCTGCAATAGAACTGCTCCCTGAGGAAATCCGAAACTCCTATGTTGCCTACCCCGATGCAAAACTTTTGGAAAATGGCGAAGTTTACAAAAACTCCCGAGAGCTTATTCCGATTTATGACAAAATTTGGGTTGAAGTTACTTCGGCGGAATAAGGGGTTTTGGGCGTTCCCGCTCGCAAATAGGTATTTGCGAGCGGTCGGGCTATTCGGGGCTATCGGTACGAACGCACTAAAATATCGTGCGTTCGTGTACAGCGAAAGCATTTTTGAAAAAATGCTTTCGCTCCCCTACTATCCCTAACGCAGGGTAACAAAAAACGTCCGTGTTTTTTGTTACCCGTCGAGTTTTGCAACTTGACAAAATGGTTTGTTGCAAAACATCGCTGTTGCTTTATACTGGCTCGCCGTCCGTGGCGAGAGAAAAAACATCCTTGTTTTTTCAATGTGGACGAGCTTTTTGTTTACAAAAAACTCGCGAATGCTTTATACTAACTCGCCGTCCGTGGCGGGAGAAAAAATGTCTGTACTTTTCTAGCGTTGAGTTTTTTACAAAGTTTACGCATTAGCGGGGAGCGTAGCTCTGGTTCGCTTAGACGGGAATTTTTTGGAGAAAAAATTCCCGCCCGACTTTGCCAGATTTGCGTTGAAAC
>JARGFC010000011.1:0-26244 GCA_038397925.1 Treponemataceae bacterium | reverse complement strand
CAAACATTTTTCCTCCAACAAGGCATTGTTTTTTAATTAGGACTTTTAATTATTCCTTAATATATAATATAGTATTTAAAGTTTTTTTTGCACACAAATTTTGAAAAGAATTTTAACTTTTTTTTATTATTTGTCAATAATGGTAATTTCTACGCGTCTATTTTTTGACATATTTTCTTCCGAATCATTAGGGGCAATGGGTTGTTCTGCACCGAACCCTTGTGTAAAAACATGGTGATCTTCGCGTACCTTTTTGTCGATTAAATATTTTGCAACAGCATTTGCCCGCTCTATCGAAAGAGACATACGTCCTTCCTTTGTCCCCGCATAGGCAGTATGCCCAGAAATTAAAAGGTCTCGTTCAGGATAGGCTTTTAAAATTTCGCCAATGCGATCGAGTTTTTGTTTTTCACTTTTTAGGAGAACGGCTGAGTCAGAGGCAAATTGAATATTTTCAATTGTAATTGTTATTCCTTCTTCGGTTTCTTTTGCAACAACATCTTTAAGCCCAAGCTCGTCAAGTTTTTTCTGAACATCTTTCAAAGTTTTTTTGCGGTCAAAGTTTTCGAGGTCTGTTACCTTGGCTTTGGCAGAACCAACAAAATCATAAACATCTCCCGTGTTTAAAATTAAGCGAATACTAAAATGCTCATCATAATAAGTTAAGTTTCCCAGCTCACTGTCCCAGTATAAGTTTTGTCTTGAAGTACCAAGGGTAGTAATCGGAAATACGGTGGCTTGTTTTTTGCTTTGTAAAATAAGCTCCTCAGGAAGATTATAAGTTATTTCGTATTCGGCGATTATAAGATGAAGTTTTTTTCCATCTTTTTTTGTTTCGCCAACATACTTGTAATTTACATCGAAGGGAACAATAAAGGGCTCGTTAATACCAAAATTATCTTGAAAGTCGTGTGCTTCGTGTCCTTGTCCCGTCCAAGTGTCGCCGGGTTGTAAATCGTAATCGGGAAAAATAGGAAGGTCCCGCACAACGGGCATAAAGTACTGAGAACTGATTTGATAGCGTCCTAAATAATCGCGACGAAAAATACTGGGATATTGCTTTGACCAAGCGAAACCTGCCATTTTAGAATTTTTTTCGCTTGTCATAAAGTTACAAGTAAAAAGGGCTGATTTTTCAGGTTCTGTTTTTGTATCGGAAATTTCAACTGTTATGCGATTGGTAATTTCGGCTATATGTGAAAATTGCATATTGCGATAAACATATTCATTTACAATAGAGTTTATCCGATACTTTTCCCCATTTTGAAATAGAAATTCAAATTTTTCTGCCCAAGCAAGGCTGACACACAAAGTTAAAAATCCCAAAACAGTTCTTCGTAACATAGTTCTCATATCGGTAAAACAAATAAAAAGCTTAAAAGTTGCATTTAGATTATTATAGATTGGAGGAGTTACTAGGTTGGGGGCAAGAGAGCCTGCAATTGCCTCATTCTAGTGTTGAGTTTTTTATGAAGTTTACACTCTAGCGAGGAGCGTAGCTCTTGTCTGCTTAAGCGGGAATTTTTTGGATAAAAAAATCCCGCCCTCTTTGCCAGATTTGCGTTTTAACTCATTGTTAGTTTAAGACCCTGAGTTATCAAAGACGAAGGGATAAGCGTTTTTCGCAAAAAAGCTCAAGTCTTATAAAGGTTAAATTTGAAAAAGTTTCTGCTTTATTGTTGCGACAAGTTTACTTGAAAAGGTTTTAAATCGAAGTAGGGTAGAACTGCCAAAAGCTCGCTTACAATATCTAAGACTAAGCTTTCAATATCAAAAAAGCCTGTTTTTTTTGAAAAGCCTTGAATATCGAAGCTTATTCCCCGCTCTGTTATTTCTTTCACTCGTGCTATTAAAAGTAAATCTTGATGAATATCGGGGTTTTGCTTTAGACAGTTTTCAGCGTAAAAGCGAAAAGCGTCCAAGTTTGTAATATGAGGTTTGTTTTTGTTATCTGAAAAGTCATATTTGTCAGCTAACGAATCAAGATAGTCTTTTATTATGTCAAGCTCTTCTAGTTTTGTTTTTAAGCTCTCGTTGACGAACTTAACAGATTTTGCATCGATTTGAATTGTACGCGAAAATCGTCTTGCCTCTTGTTCTTGCATACTACGCCAGTTTTTAAAGCCATTATTTAAAATGTTTGTCGTGGTAATAGCTGAAACGGAATTATCCCAGTTTTGCACTTTTATTTCGTGGAGGGAAACCTCAATTACCGAGCCGTCAATGTCAGTTCCGTCAACTGAAATCCAGTCGCCCTTGCGAATTAAATCGTAGGCGGAAATTTGTAAACTGGAAACAAAGGAAACAATTGTGTCTTTGAATAAAAGCGAAATAACTGCTGTAGCTGCTCCCAAACCAGTAAGCAAAGCAACGGGTGATTTTTCCGATAGTATTCCAATAACAATTATTCCTACAGCAATATAAACTAAAATCAAAAAAACTTGGAAAAAGCTTCTAAGAGACTTTCCTTGGAATTTTTGAGAAGTTTCAGTGTAAACAGAAAAACCTCTAACTATCCCTGTAAAAATTCTAACAGCTATAAAAACAAAAACAAGCAGCGAAAGTTTATAATACAGTTTGGATAATTTTTCTACTTGGATAGACAAAAAGTAAAATGCTATCACAAAGCTTAACAAGCTAATCAGCTTAAAATTTGCGTGCTTTACTATAAAAAATCTTGCAACAGGCTTTTCAGGTTTATCATATTTTTTCAAAAATTTTTTGATTATATTACTGATTATCTTTTTTGTAATAAGATAAACAAAAAAAGCAAGTACTAAGGACAACAAACTGACAAAAAGCTTAGACTTGGCATTGATAGCAAGCCAGCCAAAAACTTTATCAAAAAACTCACTCATAACGAAATATTAACATTTTTTTACAATTTGGTCAAACCTATAATTCGGGCAGGAACTTATTTAACTTATGCTTGACAAATTTTGTGGTTTATGCACAATGTAGTTTGACTTTAAGTTTTATAAAATGGAGAAAATATGAAAAATTTTCATACACATACTTATCTTTGTAAGCACGCCGTTGGTGTGCCTATGGATTATGCGAAGGTCGCCTGTGAGACGGGTTTTTCAGCTTTGGGGTTTTCTGACCATTGTCCTTATTTTGATGATATGTGGTTAGATATGCATATGGCACTTGATGAAGTGCCTCTTTACAGGAAAATGGTTGAGGAAGCTCGTGCGGCATATGATATTCCGATTTATTATGGTTTTGAATGTGAGTGGCATAAAAAATACAAAAGCTGGTATGAGGAAGAGCTTTTAGGAAAGTATGAAGCGGATTATTTGATTTTTGGACCTCATTGGGTTGATATAGACGGGGAGTTTGTTTATATTCCCGATGTAACAGAGCCTAAAAATTTAATTCGGTATGTTGACCTCACTATCGAAGGAATGGCTTCAGGGCTTTTTGCATATCTGGCACATCCCGACCTTTTTTTGTATAATATTAGTGAAATAACCCCTTTTTATTTAGACTTAGCTAAAAAAATAATTGACGCTGCAGTGGAGCTAAAAATGCCCATTGAAATTAATGGCAATGGTAGCACACACAAAACAATTATAAGGGGAGGAAAAGAAGGGTATCGATATCCTGAAAGACAGTTTTGGGAATTGGCAAAGGAGCGAGGGGCACATATTGTAATTGCGTCGGACTCTCATAACCCTACAAATCTTTTGGAAACTATAAAATTCGCAGAGTCCTTTGCAAAAAGGCTAGGGATTGATTATGATAAGGATTTTATGCCTAAGTTTCATTAGAGCTTTTTGTTTTTGTGGTTTAGGCTTGAAAGGAGATGAAACATTATGATGGGATGTCATATTTCTCTCTATGGGAGGGTTCAAGGTATTGGCTTTAGGAATTGGACGGTTTCGCTTGCTAGGGAGTTTCGAATAAACGGTTGGGTTCGTAACACGGAAGATTATAACTGTGTTGAACTTGTGGTGGAAGGCAAAAGTGAAAAAGTCATAAATGAATTTATGCAAGTGTTAAAAACTGAGCATCCCTATGCTAAGGTAGACCGTTGTGTTGTGAGTAAAATTGCAGTTTCGGGATACAAAGGTTTTCGTGTTGTTAGGTAGTGTCGTAACCTGTAGTATTTATAATTGTTTAAGTGTTGTAGTTTTAAGAATTTAGGAGATTTTATGAAAAATAGGTTTTTTAAGCTTTTAGCTTTATTTTTGGTTTTTGTTAGCTTTTCTTGTGCAAGTACAAAAAAGGAAGACAAAAATATGCTTGGCGAGTTTAACTCAGTAAATATGGGAAAGATTATGGTTGCCGTTGTGCCTCGAATAAAAACAGAGCTTTCTCCTCGTGATGTAACTTTTGTTTTTTCGCCTAAAACTAATCTTGTAAGTTTTCACCACAGATTTATGGGTGATAATATTTGGGTTACATTAAATTATGAAGAAAGACAAGTAATGATAGAGGCAATCAAAAAATATATGCAAGCTTATAAAAATGGGGAGCTTACAGAAAAAAATAATAAGAAAAAAGCTTATTTTGGAAAAACTTCGTCTTATATGGCTTGGGGGCTTTTAGGTATTACCCACAAAGCAAAACCAATCTTGCGTTTTGAGTACCAGCAATTTGGTGCAAAAAAGCTACCTTATTTTATAGTGGCTACAGCGACTCATACTTCAATAGATGATGATATGGAGGCAAATAGCCCTGCTATTAGATTAGCTTTGTCACCTGCAAAATGCCAAGAATTTTTACTTCGCCTATACCAAGACAATTTGCAAAAAATTGTTGATGAACTTCAAGCTGACTTTGAAAAGTTTGCCCCAGATCCTGAGTTTGATATAAATGAAGGGGCTGAAAAAAACGAAGACGAAAAAACTATGGCACCCGATGAAGCCGAGTTTGAGTTTTAACTTATAAAAAATATAACAATTTTTTTACAAGTCCTGTTAAGACTTCTTGAAGTTTGCAGGGCTTGTTTAAAAACTTTATGAAAAATATCTTTACCCCAAGTGAAATTGAAAAAGCAAAAGCTGTTTTAAATTCTACACTTTTAAAAAAACTGCTAGAAAAAAATTCAAGGCGTTTGAATGTTTTAACAGATTTTTTTACAGAAAATAAAATTCCTCACAATGTAGTTATCTTAAAAAATCATAAGCATTGCGTGTTGCGTTTTAATAAAAATTTTTATACAAATAGCTTTGCTACAAAAACATTGATTGCTCATTACGATAGATGTGGAAACGAATTTGGTGCAAACGACAATTCCGCTGCCTGTGTTCAGTTGGCTTTTTTTGCCAAAGAATTACTTCACGAAAAAACTGCACATAATATTCAAATTATTTTTACTGATGGGGAAGAGCTAAACAAAAAAAGTCTTTCTACTCAAGGAGCTTTTTGGTTGGGACTTGGTTTGCGAAAACTAGGTTTGCACACAGAACAATTGGTTTTAGTTCTTGATCTTTGTGGGCGAGGCGACTTTCTTGTTTTTTCAGATGCGGGGATTTTTTTGCGTGATAGGGAAAACACAGCAAGTTTAAAAAAAACACAAAAGCTTGCAGTAAAAACCGCTGACGAAAATAAACTTCCGCATTTAATTTTGCCCACTGCCTTTAGCGACAATGCGGGACTTTTAGCCAGTGGGATAAATGCCCAGCTGATAACAGTTTTACCCCAAAATGAAGCCGAGAGTTTTCACTCGCTGTTGCAGGTTTTACGCGAAAAACTTCCGAAAGAAAAATTTGACAATTTTGTAAAAAAAAATATTCTTGAAAGTTATGAAACTGCTGAAAGTGAAAAAATAAAACCTGCAACTTGGAAACTCCCTCATACAAAACAAGACAAGTTTGAAAGTTTAAACATTGAAGCCTTTGCTTTAATAAATAAATTTTTGCATGGCTTAAAAAAACTTAAAGTTACTCCTCCACTAAGTTAAAGATTATTTCAGTTTCATTTTTTTTGCTATTCAAAAGAACAAGCTCTTTTGAGTTAAGCTTTTTTACATAAATGGTTGGCGTTTTTCTTTGTTGCCAAATTTCAATAACGCCGTCCTTGCGTATAAGCTGGGCAGGAAAACTTTCGCCGTTAACTATTAGTGTGGCAGTTTTGCTGTCCACAAAAACGATCTCCATTTTGTCGCCGTACACATCTGCAAGATAGCAACCTTTGAGATTAGTGCAGCACAAAAAGTTCATACTTAAAAAACTTAAAATAAAAAATAAGCATAATATTTTTTTCATAAAATTTAATTTCTCCATAAGGATATCATAATCTTGTAAAAAAAAATGTCAAGAGGTTTTTATTTAGATATAAATGTTCTACTTTTATTTTTAGCATTTATAAGACTGACTGTGCCTTGCGAAAATCTTCCCGCCACGGACGGCGAGCCGGTATTTTGTGCTTTAACTTTTGTAAGACTTGAGCGTGCCTTGCGAAAATAGCTTATCCGCTCACTCTGGATGGGGTGAGCGGTCTTTTGGAACTTAGCGATGAGCTACAATGCTAATCTGGCAAAGTTAGGCGAGAATTTTTTCTCCAAAAAATTCCCGCTTAAGCAAACCAGAGCTACGCTCCTCGCTGTAGCTAAAATCTTACCGACAAGGATGTCGGGCAAGTACAAATCATTTAGCAAGGTTTTTTGTCTTTTTGCAGTTTAACAAAATCAATTTGGAAAATCACAAAGCCCAAACTTACAAGCACTATTAGTAAAAATGCTAAACAAGCACTTTCGCTAAATCGGTAAGCACCAGCCAAGCGAAAAATCATTAAGCTTAAAGTTTCAAATTTTTCGAGTTTGAGCATAAGTGGGAGAGAAGCGTCGCCAGCACTAATTGCAAAGCAAAGGGCAAATGCTGCCTTGCAAGATTTTTTGATGAGAGGGACAACCACCCGATAAAAGGCATCAAAGGAGTTTACTGATAGCAGAGCGGATGCTTGAAATACACTTTTGGGAATTTGTGAAAACTGCACTGCTATTTGTGCATAAGCAAGAGTCCAAGCGGTTGATGCTTGAGCGAGACTTAAAATAAAAAAGCCCAAGTTAGAGCTTCGCAAAAAGCTTATGCGTAAAGCAAAACCTAAAACAAGGGGTGAAATTACAAGAGGTAAAAATGGAAACACCTTTAAAAAAAATGAAGTTTTATTTTTTAAGTTTAAGCAAAACTCAAAATAAATCACACAAATAGCCATTAAGGTAGAAAATAGAGCTGTCACTAAACCAAGCATAATTGTGTTAAAAACTGCTCGTAAGGTATTAACTCTAGCGAAAATTTTCCATGCCGAAAAGTCAAGTGTAAAAAAGATTTTTACACGTTCAAAAAAATTGTTTGTTTCTGTTGTTGATGTAAACTTAAAAATCGATTTTAGGAAAATTGAAAAAAGCGGTAAAATTAAAAACAAAAAACTTGCAATAATTAAAACTTTAAAAACAAGCTTTTCCCAAAAATTCATATTAGTTTTTAAGTTTTGTTTTTGTACTTCAATTGGAGCTTTATACATTTTTAATTTTACAAAGGTATACATTGCAACAAGAACAAGTGCAACTAAAGTTTCTATAAAAGCAATTTGCCCAAACTCAACAAAATTTAAGCTTGAGCGGGAAACTTGGTAAAGCTCCACTTCAAGAGTTGTTAAACCTAAACCGCCAAAAAGTAAAATTATAAAAAATGAAAAAAAGCAATAAATAAAAATTATTAAAAATGATGAAATAAATGAGGGTAAAATTTCAGGAAAAATAATTTTTGTGAAAATGAAACTTTTTTTATTTGTTAAAAGTCTTGCCGCATTTAATAAATCTGCATCAAGGTTTTCCCAAGCGTCATTTATGCTTTTTAAGGCAAGTGGAAAATTATAAAAGCATTGGATTAAAATCACCGCAAAAAATGAGTACAAAAAATTTCTGCTTATAATTTCGGTATTAGGTAAAAAAATTTTTACAAAGGAATTTACGAGTCCTTCTTTGCCAAAAAAAAAACATAGGAAAGCGATATTATTAAAGGCGGAACTGCAACAGGTATTGATGCAAGAGAAAGTAAAAATTTTTTAAAGCGTATTTTTTTTACAGCACAAAAATACGCTAATGCCAAACCTAAAAGACTAGCACAAAGACTTGAAATAAAGGCTTGGAAAATAGTAAAACCCGCAATATCAAAAACTCGCAGACTCGACCTCTTTTGGGGAAAACTCGAGCCATACGAAAAAAGCTTAAAACTTATGTTTAAAAGAGGGCAAACAAAAATTAAAACAACAAGTGTAAAAATTAAAAACACAAAGCCAAAAAATACAACTTGTTTTATAAAGCTTAGTTTATTTAATCTTCTTTTCATAAGCTATGTTTTTGATTGCCCAAAAAATTTATTTCAAAATATCGATTACACGATCAATTAAACTTTCTAAGTTTTGTGGTGCTTGCATAATTTGCAAATTTTTTTCAGGTAGTTTTACACTTGTAAAAGAAGCTGGCAACGGAGCGTCCATCGCTACAGGATACATCCATTGGTTTTCAGGTATAACTTCTTGAGCTTTTTCCGAAAGCATAAAATCGATAAAAGCTTTTCCGCCTTCTTTGTTAGGAGCGACCTTAGTCAAGGCTAAACATTCCACTTGTTTAATATGCCCCTCAGGAAAAACTAAAGCCCTGTATCTATCCGTATTATCATAGCGACGATGATAAGCTTCACTTGTAGTATAGCTCAAAGCGAGTGGGGCTTCACCGTTAGTAAAAAGTCCATAACCAGCCGTCCAACCGGGCGTCATAGTTAAAATGGATGGCTTTAATTTTTTCCAAAAATTGAGAAAATCGTCCCCATCGCCATACACTGCATAGGTCCACATTAGTAAGCCGGTTCCGGGCGTACTAGTTCTAGGATCCATTATAACAACTGACCTTGCATACTCTTTTTTTGTGAGATCTGCAAGTGTTTTTGGTGCAGGATATTTTGAATGGATATCATACATAAAAGCAAAATAACCATAATCATAGGGCGTAACCAAAAACGAGCTGTCAAAAATAAGTTCTTTTGGCGAAATACGAGAAACATTTTTCGATTTATAAGCTTGCAAAACACCTGAATCTTTTGCTTGCCTAAAATTAAAATTGTCAATTCCGACCAAAACATCAGCCCTACAGTTTTCACCTTCAATTACTGCTTGTGAAAGAACAGCGGGAGCATCATCAAATGTTACATACTGTAAAGTATATCCCGTCTCTTCTTCAAAGCGTCTTTTAAGCTCGGGACCAGGTCCCCATTCAGCCGTAAAAGAATCATAGGCATAAACTGTTACAAGTTCCTTAGAACTTTCAGCAACTCCAAAGCCAAAAACTAGGCTTACCGACAAACTAAAAAATAAAAATAAAATATTTTTTTTCATACAACTTCCTCCGCTGGCATTACCCAGATCAGGTCTAGCATAAAAATGCGTCGGGTCTTATCTCAGCGACACAAAATCGCACCCCGGTATGCACATCTTAGCAAACTTCTAAAAAAAAGTCAAGCCTTTTTAAATTTATTTGCGAATTGATAGCATTTGAAATATTTTGACTGATATTTAACTTTTGTAAGACTTGTCCGTGCCTTGCGAAAAACGTTTATCCCTTCGTTTTGGATAACTCAGGGGCTTAAACTTAACTTTGAGCTACAACGCAAGTCTGGCAACGAGGGCGGGAATTTTTGATGTAAAAATTCCCGCTTAAGCAAGCCGTAGAACAGCAATGAAACTCGCTTTAAAGTCCATTTAACAAAAGAGCAGAACGCAAATTAAACGCTATAACGTAAACTTTGTAAAAACACTTATCTATCTCGCCACGGACGGCGAGCTAGAATAGAACAATAGCGACGTTTTGCAACCCCATTTTGTCAAGTTGCAAAACTCGACCACCTTGAAAAAATATGGACATTTTTTCAAGGTGAAACTTTTTTAACTATTATTATATATAGAACAACTTATAAAAAAAGGAGTTTTATTATGAGTTTGGATAATTTACTTGACCCAAAAACTGATTGGGTTTTTAAGTTGATGTTTACAAAAGGCGAAAAAGGAAACAAGGCTTTAATCAGTTTCCTAAATGCGTTTTTATCACAAAGCTATGGCACAATCAAAACTGCGGATATTCTAAACACAGAATTGACCCGTGAGATGCCCAATGGTGAAACCTATCACTTGGATCTTTTAGTAAAAACCGACAATCGTTTAGTTGTAAACATCGAAATGCAGCAGTTTTGGAAAACTGATTTTTCGCATAGGATACAAATGTATTTACTTAGCGTTGGACATCGCTTTCTAAAAAAACACCCAAAACTAGATGAACACATAAATTCAGCGACTGAGCAAATATCAATTTGCGAAGAAGCTGAATTTTCGCCGTTTTTAGAAACGAAAAACGGCGCTACAATAAGCGATGTTTTGAAAAATACCAAGTTACCAAATTTTCAAAACTCGCCAATTAAATTAGGCGACGCTATTTTAGTCGACTAATTTAATAGAGCCTCTATGTGCAATCAGTCTAACAGTTTTTGGGGAAACAGTTCCTAAAACAGTAGAGCTGCCGAAAAAAAGGCTCGATACTTCAATATCTTTATATTGACTTAAATGAGTTAATTGGTTACACTTTAGACAAAGATATTGATAATTACACGGCACAGGATTTTTGGATACGCTTTTTAGGCAACTACCAAAGCGATGTAAAAACAAAAGCGTTAAAATCGCTTTGTGAAAAGAACGAAGGAGTAAATATGGCAAACGAAGTATTGCTTACAGTAACTGAAGAAGAAAGACAAATCGCCCGCGAGCTTTCAGAATATAAATATCAATTGATGGTTCAAGGCGAACGAGAAGAAGCAAGAAAGGAAGGACATAAGGAAGGATTATCGGAGGGGTTAAGCAAAGGTGAAGCACTTGGCATCCAAAAAGGGTTAGATCAAGGTTTAGCTGAAGGTGCATATAAAAACAAGTTGGAAACGGCTAGGAAAATGAAATACAAGGGGTTTGATACTGCTGATATTTCTGACTTAACTGGTCTTTCTAAGTCAGAAATCGATGAGTTGTAGCCCATTAAAAGCTAATCTTAACAAAAAACTAAAGTGTAAAAAGCTTTTAGTGAAATAAATCGCTGATTTATCTAGCGATGGAAGGCGAGATAATATAAAGCATTTAGCGAGTTTTGTTGCACGGCTTCGGTTTTCTTAAAGTAGGCATACGAATGTGTGCCCGAAAATACGGCTTTTTTAATTTGTTAAAATCTTTTGATGAAGCTTGACTTTTTGGAAAAAATATTGTAAACTTTAGTAGATTTGGGAGCGAGGTTTTTATGTCTTTAGGTGTGATTATTTCTTTGATGCGAGAAGGCATTATGATGGTTTTTATTTTGGCTACACCTGTTTTGCTTGTCGCTCTTTTGGTGGGCTTAATCGTAGCGATTTTACAAGCGACCACTTCTATCCAAGAACAAACGCTAACCTTTGTTCCAAAAGTTTTTGCGATTTTGGCTGTGCTTGCTTTGTTGGGTGGTTGGATGTTTTCACTTATGGGCAACTACACGATAAATCTTTTTTCAATGATTTCTCAAATGTAAAGTATTTTTAAAAATGTACGATAATTCTTGTAGGTTGTAAAATATACCTATTGACTTTTTATTAGTTTTTGTGTAGAGTAAAATCAAAAGAACAGGAGGCTAGTATGGCTCACAAAATTTCGGATGCTTGCATTGATTGCGGTATGTGTGTAGGCGAATGCCCAACAGAGGCTATTTCACCGGGCGATGGTAGACACGTTATTGATGCTGATACTTGCATTGATTGCGGTCAATGTACATCGGTATGCCCGAATAACGCAATTAGCGAAGCATAAGGCTAAAGCGAGGGGCAGTGAAAGTAGCCCTTCGCTTTTTCTTTATTGAAAAATTTTATATGAAACAAGTTCTTGATTATGTAAAGGAGCTCTTGAAAAGCTTAGGCTTTATGCTTTTGCCCTTGCTTGTTGTTCTTGCTTTTTCTTTAATTGTTGTTTTTCCTATTTGGTTTTTTGCCGACAAGTTTCCAAAGCAGTATACTTTTGTAGTTTTGGTTTTTTTTGCAATTATTAGCGTTTTTTTTCTTATTCGGAAAATGTATCGAAGCTTAAAAGCCAACAGGGAAAAGTTTTTACGCAATTTGTTTAAGCTTTTTATTTGTGTTCTATTTTTTAGTCTTGCAATTTTTGCACTTTTTAACATAAATCGTTTAGTTGCCCTTTTGTTTTTTTTAGTGCCCTTTGCTATAATTTTTAGTACTTGGTATTTTCAAGCCCGTCAAAACGGAAAAGAGTAGTGCGTGAAAACTAGGGTTTTAGCTTTTTTACTTGCAAGTTTTATATCCCTTTATGCTCAAGCTGAGAGTTTACTTCCGTATCCTGAAATTCAAAACTTGGAAGCGGACGATATTTTTTTTCATCAATATGGTGTAGCAGTAGCAAGTGCTCGAAAAGCTATAGCTTCATTAGATTCTACAGTAGATATGACCCCTGAGTTTTACACTTATGTTGTAAAACCAAATGATACTATTATTTCGATAGCAGCTAGGTGCTGTATTCCTTACGATGCAATAGTTTCACTTAATCGTTTAGCTACTGCTGAAGAAGATATTGTAGGAAAGCGGCTTATTATTCCTTCTTTACCTGCACTTTATGTTTACGATGACCCTGATTCCGCCTTTGAACGACTTCTTTTGGATTATGTAAACCAATTGCCTTCAGATTTTGAGGGCTTTGAAATATTAGTTTTTTTTGAAAGGGACAAGGGAAAGATAGTCTATTGTTTGCCGAATGCTCTTTTTGATGGTAATATGAGAAATTTTTTCTTTATGCCTTATTATCAATATCCGCTTCCTAATGGTGTGGGTTGGATTAGCTCGAAATTTGGCATTCGTAAAGACCCATTTACAATGAAAGACTCTAGTCACAGTGGTATTGACATTGCAGCTCCTACAGGCACTCCCGTGTATTCAATAGCGGCAGGGATAGTTACTAAAATTTTGTATGATAGGATTCTTGGTAACCATATTATTGTGCAACACAAAGACGGACGAGAAAGTGTTTACGGACATTTGAGCAAGGTCTTTGTGTTAAAAAACGAATTTGTAAGAGCAGGGACAAAACTCGGAGCAGTAGGCACTACGGGGCGGTCAACAGGTAGTCACTTGCATTTAGAAATTCGTGAAAGTAGTTGTCCGGTTGATCCTGCAAAATTTGTTCAAGGATTGGGTTTATGAAAAGAAACTTTGTAAAAAAAATAAATTTTAGAAAAATATTTTTTTATCTAATTTTTTTAAGCTTTACTCATTTGAGCTTTGCGGACTATGTTCGTCTTAGCTATCTTGAAACAATAGAGCTTGGAAAAGAAAAGCGTTCTGTGAAAGTTCCTTATGGTGCAGGAGTGGCAATAAAGCTAGACACGCAAATGGATTTTTTACAAGGTGTGGAAATTGAAATTAGGCAGGGACAGGCTAGTATGAACTTTCCTAATGCTATTGAATATAATATTTTTACTTGTAAAGAAAACATTGACCCAATGCGTATAGAATACAAGGCTACAAACCTTGAGCGACGACTTCTTCCACAAAGAGTTTCTACAATATTGCAGCTTCCGACTCGAGAAAAAAACTCTCTAAAAAATACTCCTTATTCAAAGCTAATTGCTCACACCTTTAAAAACGAGGACGGCTTTATTTTAGTTCAGCTTTTACCGATTTTAAAAGGCTTGAGTTCAGAATTTGAGCAAGCTCTTTTTACAATTAGTGCCAAACCGATTTTTACAAACGAGGGAGGTTTAAACTTAAATCTGAACTTTCCTAACAAAGAGACAGACACAAAAATTACCTTGAACGATACAACTGTTAAACTTGGCAAACCACCTGAATTTTTTACACTTCCAATAGGAACGTATCAATTTGTTTTGGAAGCGGAAGGTTATCGCACTGAAGTGCGAAATATAAAAATCGATCAAGCACAGGTTTTAACACTTGACATAAATCTTCGTTCCATTGTTCCTTTGCTTTTTGTTTATGTGCCCAAAGAAACGAAGGTCTTGCTTAACAGAGAAGAAATTAACACGGAACAAATGCCAATTGAGCTTCCTGTTGGCAAACATATATTAAAGCTACAGCTGGGCAATTATGAAATTATTCGCCAAATTGATGCGGAGGAAAGCAAAACTTACACTGTTACAATGAATATTGGTGTCGATGTAAAAGTAGAAGAATAACTTTTGTAAAAGTCCAAATTTCCGTTATTTTATTTTAATGGGAATACCACTTACGCAAAAGTAAACTTCGTCAGCTAACGAGGCTAAAAAGCTATTTGTTAAACCTTGCAAATCTACAAAAGCCCTTGCGATTGAGTTCATTGGAATGGTGGCAGAACCCACTTCGTTTGTTACTAGATAAAGTTTTAGATTTTGTTTATTGACTGCTTCAAAAAGTTCTGTAAAAGTTTTTTTAATTGTGGTAAAAATTTTGTTAAAGTCTTTTTCGTTTATCTTTTCTCTACCTTCTGTAAATTCGAACATAAAACGAGAAACGGTATTTGTTACGCAGTCAAGTAGGTAATTATTTTCGTGTCCTAGATATTCGGCAAAATTTTTGTAAGTTTCTACAGTTCGCCAATTTTTGTTTCGGCGTTCTTGATGAGTTTTAATGCGAGCATTCATTTCGCCATCTTTTGCACAATTTTCTGCAGTTGCAAAATAAACTACATCGTTAAAGTCTTGCAAGATTTTTTCCGCAAAACTAGACTTCCCACTTCTTTGTCCCCCAGTAATTAAAACAATCATTTTCACATTGTACTTTTTTGTAAATTTTAATCAAGTGTGAAAAAATTGAAAAAACTAAAACTTTACATAAACTTTACAAAACCAATGGAATAGATTTTACATTAATGCTGTATCTTGCAATCAACAAATTAATTATTCTGTAGGAGGAATAAAATGAAAAACTTAAAAAAGATTTTATTTATTGTTTTGGCTTTAGGGCTTCTTTTCTCTTGTGACAAAAAAGAGGAAACGACAACTAGTGCTACAGAGCCTGTAGAAGAACAAAAGCCTGAATTAACAGGTAGTGTTTCTACAAATGGTTCTACTTCAATGGCTAGTGTTATTAACAGTTTGGCTGAAGCCTTTATGGACAAAAATCCGGGTGTTAATATTACGTATGACCCAACAGGTTCTGGTACAGGAGTTGAAAGTGTTGATTCAGGTACAGCAGACATTGGACTTGCTTCTCGCGACTTAAAGGATGGCGAAAAGGCAAATGGTTTGAAGAGTACAGTTTTAGCCTTGGATGGTATTGCAATTATTGCAAACGAAAATTGTACCGTAGATGATATTTCACTTGATACACTAGGCAAGGTATTTAGAGGCGAAATTAAAAACTGGAGTGAAGTTGGTGGCGAAAGCTTGCCGATTGCTTGTATAGGTCGAGAAGCTGGTAGTGGAACTCGAGACGGTTTTGAAAGTATCACAAAGACAAAGGGCGAATGCAAACTTCAAAGCGAACTCACTTCAACAGGTGCAGTTATTTCCAGCGTAGCAAACAATAAAAATGCTATTGGTTATGCTTCTCTTTCAGCTATTGAAAATCAAAAAGGAATTAAAGTTTTGACTATTGATGGTGTTGCAGCAAGCGAAGCAACAGTTAAAAACGGCACATACAAAATACAGCGTCCTCTTAACCTTGTAACAAAGGAAGGACGAGCTCTTTCTGAAGTAGCACAGGCATTTTTTGATTTTGCAACTAGTGGTTCACCAGAAACAACCAACTTAATTAAAAAAGCAGGTGTAGTTCCAGCTAAATAATTTAGTTCTATATAAAAATTTGTTTAACTTGGTATTGGCGAAAATTCACCTCCTTAAGTATGCCAATACCAAGTTTTTTTGAAAACTTTACATAAACTTTACACAATACATATGAAAATTTTACATTTATGATTTATCCTTTGTCTATTATTGTTTTTAATATTTTAACAAAAAATAATCGAAGAGAATACGAATGTTAGGAGATGATTATGGTAGCACCTAAAGAAAATGAAACTTTATCTAATGATGTTTCACCAGATCAAACTATTTTTCAAGAAAAAAAACTTTCAAGAAAAAAAAAGCCAAGTATATTTAGCAAAAAATTTGTAGAGAGATTTTTTAATTTGCTTTTTTTGTTTTGTGGAATTTTGTGTATTGCCTTTGTTATTTTAATTAGTCTTTTTTTAATATTTTCAGGAATACCTGCAATGAAAGAAATCGGATTTACGAATTTTCTTTTTGGTAAGGTTTGGGATCCTCAGCTTGATATTACAAATGCCCAAGGTGAAATTATCCAAAAAGGTACTTTTGGAATTTGGGCTTTTATTTTAACAAGTGTTTATGGAACAGCAATTGCTACGATTATCAGTTTTCCCATCGGACTTTTAACAGCTATTTTTTTATCGAAAATTGCCAATCCCAAAATTGCACTGGTTATTCACAAAAGTGTTGAACTTCTTGCAGGGATTCCATCGGTTATTTATGGGCTTGTTGGCTTGATAGTCGTTGTGCCATTGGTGCAGAAAACATTTAACTTGAGTTCAGGTGCAAATCTTTTTTCTGCCACGATAATCCTAGCTTTAATGATTTTGCCTTATATGATAACAATTTCGGAGGAAGCTTTGCGTTCCGTTCCAGAAGAATATGAACACGCTTCGCTAGCACTTGGTGCAACAGAAATAGAAACTTATTTTAAGGTTTCGGTAAAAAGTGCAAAAAGCGGAATTATGAGTGCAGTTATTCAAGCCATAGGACGAGCAATTGGTGAAGCTATGGCAATTATTATGGTGGCGGGCAATGTTGCAAATATGCCAAAGATGTTTCAATCAGTGCGGTTTTTAACGACTGCAATTGTTTCTGAAATGTCTTATGCGGAATTTGGAAGCTTGCACAGAAATGCACTTTTTTCAATAGGCTTTGTTTTGTTTTTCTTTATTATGCTCATAAATACATTTTTACATTTTATTAAAAGAGAGGAGGAATAATGGCAAGTATAAAATCATTTAAAAAAAATAAAATTAGAAGATCACAGGTTTTCCTTTTAAAAGCAGGAATGTATTTATGTGCTTTTTTGACTTGTGCTGTTTTGTTTGTAATAATAGTTTTTATAATGATTAAGGGAATACCCCATATCAGCTGGAGCTTTTTGTCCTCAGGGCGAAGTTACACCAAAGGTACGATGGGTATTTTACCGAATATATTAAATACTATTTATATTATTTTTATATCTTTACTTGTATCGATTCCACTAGGGATTGCTTGTGCAGTTTACTTAAACGAATATTCACAAAATAGAATTATTTCGGGAGCAATAGGTTTTGCCCTTGAACTTTTAACAGGAATTCCGTCCATTATATTTGGTTTAACTGGAATGCTTTTTTTTACAGTAGGCTTAAAACTAAAACAAGGCACTTTAGCTGGAAGTTTAACCTTAGTTTTAATGATACTTCCCACAATTATCGCTAATACGCTTGAAGCTTTAAAACGAGTCCCTGACCATTACAGGGAAGGTTCGCTGGCTTTGGGTAGTGGAAAGTGGCATATGATTCGCACTGTTGTCTTACCGAATGCAGTGCACGGTATTGCAAGTGGTTGTGTTTTAGCAACAGGACGAATTATTGGTGAATCAGCAGCCTTGCTTTTTACAGCAGGTTTTGGAATACGCCTTTTGGGTTTTGTAGATTCCTTACAAACATCATCAGCGACCTTGACAGTAGCTCTTTATTTATATGCTAACGAGGAAGGTTTGTTTGATGTTGCCTTTGCTATTGCTGTTGTTTTAATTTGTATTTCTTTTATAATAAATGCACTTTTTAGTTGGTTTAGTGGAAACTTAGATGAAAAAAAAGAAGATTAGCGATGGGGGCTAAACTTATAATCATATAAAAATTAGAGGTTGGATATGGAAAATATATTTGAAATTAGAAACTTAAATTTGTGGTATGGAAGCTCCCAAGCTTTATACTCAGTAGACTTGGACATAAAAGCAAAATCAATTATGGCTCTTATTGGACCTTCTGGTTGCGGTAAGTCGACTTTTTTGAAAACCTTGAACAGAATGAATGACTTAATACCGAGCTGTCGCATTGAAGGTGAGGTGCTTTTTAAGGGCGAAAATATTTTTTCTCCGACACTTGATGTTACGGAATTAAGAACACAGGTGGGAATGGTTTTCCAAAAGCCAAATCCATTTCCGATGAGTATTTACGAAAATATTGCTTATGCTCCACGACTACACGGCACGCGAAATAAAAGAGAGCTGGACGCTATTGTGGAAAAATCTTTAAAGCAGGCAGCAATTTGGGACGAGGTTAAGGACAAGCTAAAACAGTCTGCCCTTTCGCTTTCAGGTGGGCAACAGCAGCGTCTTTGTATCGCCCGAGCACTTTCCGCTGAGCCGAGCGTTCTTTTACTTGATGAGCCTACGAGTGCTCTTGATCCTATTTCCACAAGCAAAATTGAAGATCTTTTACAAAAGCTAAAAGAAAAATATACAATAGTTATTGTAACCCACAATATGAGTCAAGCTTTGCGTATTTCGGACGAAACAGCTTTTTTCTTGCTCGGCAAGTTAATTGAAACTTCCGACACTACTTCGCTGTTTTCAAAACCAAAGGATAAGCGAACAGAAGATTATATTACGGGGCGTTTTGGTTAAAGCTGTAAAAATTTACATTCCTATAAAACAATACAAAAATGGAGAAACTTATGAGAAAACAATTTGACGAACAACTTGCAAGACTTCGGGGCAATATGAAAAAATGTGGTAAACGTTGTGCGGACTCTCTTTTAAAGTCGACAAGGATTTTTTTTGAATCGGATTTAACTCTTTTGGAGTCCGTTTTTTCCCTAACTCGCTCAATCGATAAAAGAACCCACAAAATTGAAAATATGTGCTTTATGCTTTTGTTGCGACAACAACCTGTTGCAATAGACCTGCGAACAATTACTGCGACACTGAAGGTAAACTTTGATCTAAAACGTATCGCTTCGCAGTCCTACGATATTGCAGAGATTGTAAAAATATCCGCGCTTTCAACCCAGCAAGAAATAGACCCTGAGCTTTTAGAAATTTTGCACACAATGGCAGACCAATCCAACAATATGTTAACACAAGCTTTAGCGACTTTTTTTGATCAGGATATTGAAGGAGCACAAAAAGTTATTGATGGCGATGATGTTGTGGACGAATGTTTTGCGAAAGTAAAAGCTTGTATATCAAGCGATCTTGCCTCTTCTAAAAAGGCTGATTATTTTATTGATATTTTAATGATAGCGAAATATTACGAACGTATTTCCGACCACTGCGTAAACATTGCAAAGTGGACATTAAAATATTTTGGCTAATATTTGCAAGAAGTAGAAAGTCATCGTTTTTTGATACCGTTTTACCTGTAGTATGTCGGGGAAAGCTTTCTCTTGCTCCAAGCCCTTTGTTTGGTGCATATGCGAGGAGCGTAGCTCTGGCTTGCTTAAGGTTAGGAACTTTTGGCGTTCCTCTAACTATCGTTCGAGTGTGCTATTAGTATAAACGCACAGAATTTGCCGTGCGTTTATGTATTGCAAATCTGTCCAATAAAATGTGGATATATCCACCTTATTGCAATTTTAGTATACGCGATCAAAGAGCTTTTTCTTGATAATAAGCTCGAAAATTTTTAAATATTGCATATCGCTATTTGTATTCTTTATAATGTGGGAAATCTTTTGTATAAATGTTATTGACATTTTTAAATGTTTGTAGTATACTTTTCACAGTATCCAAGTAGTATGAGTCAGATGCACTTCTGGCTTCCTTGTTGTTCACCTCAGCGAGATTAGTTCGCTGTTGGGCAACAAGGACTTGGATTTCTTTTTTATTTCCATAAATTATCTTACCTTTAAAGTGTACGCATATGCGTTTAACTTGCGTTTTGCTCTCATCGTTTTGAATTTCATTGGTGTTCTACGGTTCGCTTAAGGTTAGGAATTTTTGTGCGTCAAAAATTCCTAACCCTTTCGTTGCCAGATTTGCGGTGTAAATCTTCGTTAAGTTTAAGCCCTGAGTTATCCGAGACGAAGGGATAAGCGATTTTCGCATAGCACGGACAAGTCTTATTTTTGTTAAATATTCGCAAATATTTTATTCTAGTCTGACGTCCGTGTCGGGAGTAGGGCGGTACAAAATAAGGACAAGTCTTATAAAAGTAATATAAAAAAATAACTACGACATATATTTTGCTAAAAAGTTTTTTTTGAATTTGGTAAAGTTATTGGCGTAAATATTTTTTCTTGCTTGTAAAACAAGTTGGTGGAGAAAAAATAGGTTGTGGTAACTTGCAAGATTTATATAAAGAATTTCACGCTCGCGAAAAAGGTGGCGGAGATAGGCTCGTGTGTGGGTTTTGCAAACGGGGCAGGAGCATTCTGGATCGATGGGGCTGAAGTCAAATTCGTATTCGCTTTTTTTGATGGAGATGGGACCCCGTGCGGTAAAGAGGTTACCATTGCGAGCATTACGGGTTGGGAGAACGCAGTCGAAAATGTCGATACCGTTTTGAATAGCGTCTAGGATGTAGTCAGGTGTGCCGATGCCCATTACATATTTTGCTTTTTCTTGTGGAATTTGGCTTGCGGTAAATTCTAAAAATTCGCTATATAGTTCAGGTGGCTCGCCTACAGATAGCCCACCAATTGCAAGTCCCGAAGGTTCTAGTTTTAAAATTGCTTCAAGGCTTTTTAAACGAAGGTCGCGAAAAAAGCCGCCTTGCACGATCGGGAAAAATTCGCCTGCGTATTGGGGCGAAAAATCAGTATCGGCAGAACTTGTTTGGAAGAGTTTTGGGTAGGCGTACAGTTTTAAACTTTTGCCATCTCGAAACTCTTTCCAAGTCTTGTGGGCACGGTTTAGCCAGTTGATTGTCAAGTTTAATTCTTCGTCGGTTTGCTTTTTTGTAATACCATAATGTGAACAAATGTCAAGTTGCATTTGGATGTCGCTATTAAACCCCACTTGAAGTTCTACAACTTTTTCGGGTGTGAGTTCTACGGTGCTACCATTTATATGGTTTTGGAAACGAACACCATTTTCAGAAAGTTTCCGTAGACGAGCGAGTGAAAAAACTTGGAAACCGCCTGAGTCTGTTAAAAAGTTTTTTTTCCATTTTGTAAATCCGTGTAAGCCCCCAGCTTTTTTTAACACTTCAACTTTTGGGCGTAAAGACAAATGATATGTATTTGCTAAAATTATTTGAAAACCAATTTTCTCTAAATCATCTGCACTTAAACCTTTAACAGCTCCTCGAGTTCCTACGGGCATAAAAGCGGGCGTTAAAACTTCACCGTGAGGTAAAAGCATTTTACCACAGCGAGCATTAGAATTTATGTCTTTGTGTAAAATTGTAAAAAGTGTATTTTGCATTTTGTCCTCAAATTTATTTTTTCAAAACCTCTTTTGCCCAGTGCTTGATAATTTGTTCTATGTTTTGAACATTAAAGCCAAGTTGATAAACAGTTTCTCGGGCATTGGAATTTTCCCAACTTTGATAAAGGTTGTTGTAGTTACGCTCTAGAAAAACATAAATAACATTTTCTGCAGTATTTTGCTCTGTTTTAAAAAGTGACTGTTTGTTCATACTTGTGACTGAAAGAACATGCCGAATAGATGTACGGACAGTTTTGAAAAAAAGTTCTTTGTAAACAACATAATTTTTTCCAGTTTCTTTTTTGAGCAAATGTTCAATGGAATTATTTTTTGATGGGTCGAAATTATTTGTTTTTCTAGGCACAAAAAAATTTGTCTTGCGAGTTGTTTTTGTGGTTTTTTGTTCTTGCCGAGTCGAAGAAGTAGGCTTGTCACTTTTCACTCGAGACCTTGTTGTAGGTTTTGTAGTGGACTTTGACGTTTTAGTTTTACTAGTTTTAAGTTTCGGTTTAGAATAATGTGAGCTCCTACTTACATTTTCACTTTGAACTTTTTTTGCTTCGAGCCTCTGCCTAGCTAAAAAAGCCTTTTCATTTTCAGCTAAACGCTTTGCATTTTCACGAAACATATTTCGTGTTTTTGAAAAATATTTTGCTTCTTCGGCTTTCATTAAAGCATATTTTTCAGCTATTTTTTTCTGCTCCTGTTTTAACTCTTCTGGTGAAATCAACAGACGAGGTTTGGTTGGTCTATAGGTGGAAGTATTTTCAGCTATTTTGTATTTTGGATAAACTTTTTTTAGCCTGCTTGGTCGAGGACTTTGAGTTCGAGTAATTTGGGTTTTATCAAGCCTTGTTTCTTTTTTCGTTTTTTTCTCAGGCAAGTTTTCCATATTACTAGTCTTAATTATTGTTGCGTTTCTTTTCAGTTCTGGCGTTTGATTATTAGAAATTAAAACTTGTTCTTTTTGTGGTGCCCAAGCTATTTTATTACCACTAAAAAGTGCAGGCTTAACTCTTTGCCAAAGTCTGTTAAGATAAATATCTCCTGTAATACTATAATAATAACCTGAAACCACATTCGCTAGAACAGACTGCAAAATCTCTGCATCCTGCCAATTACGCATTCGAGCTATTTTTATTGTATTAAAAATTTCATAATGTTTAGTTTTATATTTTCGTGAATAAAGCAAAAGCATATTTTCAAAGCCCCTATCAAACGCTTTATCCCAGTACTTTACTATATAGGCTATAACCTTATCTTCAACTCGAATATTTTCGGACGGTAAAACAATTTGTTCAATCTGCTCTTTGCTAAAAACTATTTTTGAAAAATCAAAAGCAGGTACAAGACTCCGTTTTTTTTCTTGCTCCAATTGTTTTTGTTTTAAACGAGCTTGCTCATTTCTATAATCTGTTACGGATGCAATTGTATTCGTAACATACATTCGTATTATTTCACTAGCCCTTTGCATTTCTTCAAAACGAAAGTCCAGTATTTCCGCAAAGCGAGTATATCTTTCTGTTTCAGCAATAACAACAAATCTGTCCGAGCTTATTTGACTTGCAAGTCGTTCCACCCTTTGTATTAGGCTAAAAGGGTCGTTGATATTTACCATATCCATAACATCAGTTATATAAATAATAATTTGTTTAATTTTAATAATTGTGTTTTGTGCTAAAAAGCGCAAACTCTCATTTAAAAGAACATAAAACCGTGCATCCTTCGTGCGATAAAAAGCTAAAAGCTGAACACGCATTTCGTCTTTAGGATATCGTTGGCGTAAAACATTGTTGTATATTGATAAAGCTTGGTCTAAACGTCCCGCTCGTCTTAATTCAAAATATCTTTCTATATCTAAATCATCTGAAAAACTTAAATTCGGATATGCTGCCCTCAAAATTTTTTGTTCCAATTCGGAGATACCATTCATACTTTTGTATTATAAGTTTTTTTTTAAATTTTTCTAGTAGCAAGATTTGCGGTCGATACTACTTTTAAAATAAGCTTTTGGTTAACAAATTCAAAAAACGAATACTCAAAACCTTAATTTTTTGCTTGCTTGTAAAACTTCCAAGAATAATATATTACAAACAAAAGCCAACTTAATAACGCTAATATAAAAGCAAAGCTGTAAAACTTTGTTAAAAAAAAGTGCAATATAATTGACATAAAAAAATCTGCTATTTCTAAAATTATTTCCGCGATCAAAAAAATCAATGGAACAAAAAGGAAATAGGCTGACTTGAATTGATTATACTCAAAGCGAAAATTCCACGCAATAGTAGCAAGAGCTAAACTTATAATAAAAAGCAAAAAGGGTAGGGCAAGGCGAAAAAGCATTTCATTTAAAAATATTTTTTTATCAAGTCCAAGTTTATCAGCATTTTTTGAAAGTTTATGTAATTGAATTAAATCTAAATCATTAAGATTGTTTTGGTTTTCCAAAGCAATTAAAAAAGTTTCTGTGTTTATTGGTAAGTTGCTAAAAAGCATTTCGCTATCGCTCGGCTCACCAATAATAATTTCAGGAAAACAGTCAGCGGCTTTTCTGTCGCTACTTACGCAACTTACTTGCAAACGAATTTCTTTTTTGTTTTCAGGATTCGGTAAAAGTCTAGCATATTTTGCGTATATTTTCCAGCTAATTTTATTAACATAGTTAAACTTAGTAAGGGTTAAATTTCTTAAAAAAATACTTGGTCGTTTTTCTATTGAGTTTTCTTTTGACAAACGATAAGCAAAACCGTCAAACTTTATTTCGTAAAGGAAATGTTGTCCATTTATAATTTTAAAAGAAAAATCTTTTATCGTTTTAAAAGCGGGAGCTTTTTCTAAATCTTCATAATGAAAAACTTGACTTTTTAATTTTTCTTTTGTTTCTGCTAAAAAATAATTTATTTGCTTGTCTTTAAGATTTTTAGTTTTTAATTCTTGTTTAAGTGCATAAAATAAATCGTAGGCACGCAAAAGATCACCTCGTTGAAAAGCCGAATAAGCACGAAGTTTTTTTTCGTAAAGTTTTCGGTTTTTGTTTGCGAGGGAGTCACTTCCATTTTGGATTGCAAGCCAAGAATTCTGAATCATATTTTTAGCCAGCTCTAGTTCTTCGCTTTCGTTAGCACTTAGGTTAGCAGCCCGACAAGCAAAATAATGCGCTGAAAAAAAGTCCAAGTTTTCAGCTGAATTATTTGCTAAATCTAAAAGAGCTTTAGCATTTAAACTTTCAACTTCGACTACAATTTCTTCTTTAGGTGGACTTGTTTCTAAAAACTGTGCTTGCAATAAAGTTAAGGTTTCTAAAAGTGAGCGTGCTTCATACGAGTCAGGATTTACATCAAGAGCATGTTTTGCAAAGTTTATCGCCAACTTGTTTTTGTGCAAGGAGTTTGCAGTTTTTAAAGCCTTAGCTTCCATAATACTTGAATTATAAATGTCGGTTTGACTTATATACTGATTTTGTTTTTGTTTTAAAAAAGGGCGAAAAAATTCAAAAGCCAAAAAATTTAAAATGAGCAACACAGTTAAAATTGCAATTAGCTTTTTTAAATAAAGTTGCATTGCCAGTTCCCTTTCTAAGGCGTTTTCACCATCCATCTTAGAAAACAAAATCGAAAAGCTGAACAAAAGAGTTCCAATTTGTAAAATTGGAATAGATAAAATAAAAAGCAAAAAGGATCTTGTAATTTTATAGCTTTCCAAAAACTGATCTAATAGCTTTGGTGTGTCTAAAACAAAAAAGCTTGCAATAAATGCCAATGCTAAAAAAACAAGAGTAAAGAAAAATAAATACTTAAAAGTTTTGTTTAAAATTCCTGCTGAAGATTTTTTCTTTTTCAAAATCTACTCCTTTTTTTTGCCCTGAGTTTTTGGAGCAAATTTTTAATTGCAAAAAATAAAAAACATAAACCTGCAATAGAGAAAAAAACTATTGTTGTTAAATGCGACATCTTATCGCGTAAAAAAGTTTCTTCCGCCATAGCTTTAAATCCTTGTGATTGTAAATAGGCATAAAGAAAAAAACTTCCTAAGCTCAACGAAAGCATAAATATAAAATTTAATAAAGCCCAAGAAGTGCATTTTTTTGTGATAACCGCATAAGATAAAATCGCAAGCCAAAAACTAAATGAAAAAAGTAAATAATTTTTTAAGCTCGTTTGAGCAACTAAAAACCAATCATCAAAAAAAATATTACAGGTTTTAAAAATTGTTTGTAAAGAAAAATTATAAGTATTTGTGCGTACAGTTTTTAAAGCTTGCAGAATAAAACTCGCATTTTCTTTTTTTAAGTTTTGTACAAAATAATAAAAAACAAAAATTCCTGCAACCAGCATCAACGCTAAAAACAAACTCGCCAAACCTAAATGTAAATCATTTTTTAAAATAAATGAAAACGTAAACATAATTGCTAAAAAAAAACAATAAGGAACAAGCTGCAAACAAAGCCACCAAAACTGTGCAAACGAAAGTTTTACCTGCGTTTCAAAAGTCAAAAAATAAAACTCAAAAACACAAGCCAAAATAAATGTGCAAACTATAAGTGACAAAACAAAAACCAGCGGCACAAACAATGTCTTTTTCATTCCCCCATTTTAACAATAAAGCCAGATAAAAGCAAGCCCAAGGGCTGAAAAAAAATATTCTCAAATTTTGAAATTTAACCTTTAATAAGCCTCGTCCGTGCCTTGCGAAAACCGCTTATCCGCTCACTCTGGATGGGTGAGCGGTTTGTAACTTCGCGTTAAGCTAAAACGCCAATCTGGCAAAGTCGGGACAAGAATTTTTGTTCAAAAATTCTTGTCCGTAAGCAAACCAGAGCTACGCT
>JARGFC010000010.1:0-34008 GCA_038397925.1 Treponemataceae bacterium | reverse complement strand
ATTGCACATAGAGGTTCTATTAAATTAGTCGACTAAAATAGCGTCGACTAATTTAATTGGCGAGTTTTGAAAATTTGGTAACTTGGTATTTTTCAAAACATCGCTTATTGTAGTGCCGTTTTTCGTTTCTCAAAACGGCGGAAATTCAGCTCCTTCGTAAATTGAAATTTGCTCAGTCGCTGAATTTATAGGTTCGTCCAGTTTTGGATGTTTTTTTAGAAAACGATGTCCAACATTGAGTAAATACATTTGTATTCTCTGCGTAAAATCGGTTTTCCAAAACTGCTGCATTTCGATGTTTACAACTAAACGATTGTCGGTTTTTACCAAAAGATCCAAGTGATAGGTTTCACCATTTGGCATCTCACGGGGCAATTCTGTGTTTAGAATATCAGCCGTATTTATTCTGCCATAGGTATCGCCCAAAAACGCATTTAGAAAACTGATTAACGCCTTGTTTCCTTTTTCGCCTTTTGTAAACATCAACTTAAAAACCCAGTCATTTTTTGGGTCAAGTAAATTATCTAAACTCATAATAAAACTCCTTTTTTTATAAGTTGTTCTATTACTAATATAGCTAATTATTTTGTTTTTTTTATGCATCTTTGAAAAAAAAGTTTGTTTTTTTGTAAATATTTAGTAAATTTGTGAAGTTTACACTTCAGCGAGGAGCGTAGCTCTGGTTTGCTTAAGTGGGAATTTTTTGGAGAAAAAATTCCCGCCCTCGTTGCCAGATTTGCGTTGTAGCACATCGCAAAGTTTAAGACCCTGAGTTATCCAAGACGAAGGGATAAGCGGTTTTCGAAAGCAAGGTTTTTGTAAAAATGTTAAAATTTGGTTAATTTAGGGAAAAATTAGCAAAAAAGTGAAAAAAAGTCGGGCTTTTTTCAAAAAAAATTCAAAAACTAGTTGACATTTTGTAAGATTATGATACAATAGAGTTAGTGGGGAAAAGTGGGAGAAAGTAGGATAAAGTGGCTATTTTGACCGGAGAGTACAAAAACAATATTGACGAAAAGGGCCGCGTGAGTTTCCCTTCAAAGCTTCGAGGGAGCTTGGAAGATAATGTGGTCACGATTACAAGAGGCGTTGATCAGTGTCTTTGGGTTTTTCCGCAGAAGGTTTGGGATGAGTTTTTGGCTAAGGTTATGGAAAGGGCTTCTTTGTTTCAGGCGGAATCTCGCTCGGTTTTAAGACGTTTAGTTGCACCCGCTCAAGAAGTTGAAATTGATAAGCAGGGGCGGATTTCTATTCCGCAAAGTTTGCGTGAACATGCAGGCTTGGAAAAGGAATGTGTGATTTTGGGAATTTCTAAGTATTTGGAAATTTGGAGCATTGATAACTATGAAAGGTATTTAGAGGAAAGTGAAGCGGAATTTCTTAAAGCGGCTGAAGCTTTGGGGAATGTTTGTTTCGGTTAGCTTATGGTTGTTTTTCATACGCCAGTTTTATTAAATGAGTGTTTAGAGTATTTAGCACCCGAAAAACCAAATGCTTTAATGGTGGATGCGACTTTGGGGGAGGGTGGGCATAGTTATGCCTTTCTTTCAAAGTTTCCTGATATAAGGATTTATGGACTTGATGCTGACTGTGAAATTCAAAAGCGTGCAGAAGAGCGTTTGCAAAAATTTGGAGATCGAATTAAGTTTTTTAATGTTTGGTCGGATGATTTTTTTAAAACTAATATTGAAAAAAGTTTTGATATTATTTTAATTGATTTGGGAATTTCGGTTTTTCATTATTCGGCTTCTAATCGAGGCTTTTCTTTTTCGCGTGATGAAACTTTGGATATGCGTTTAAATGCCAATACAGGAAAATCTGCTGGTGATTTAATTGCAAACTTGAGTGAAAAAGATTTGGCTGATATTATTTTTAAGTTTGGAGAGGAACGCTATTCTAGGCGAATTGCTAGAAAAATAGTAGAAAGGCGAAAAACAAAGGCGATAACAAGTTCAAAAGATTTAGCGGATATTATTTTTAATGCTGTGCCTCCGAAATATCGTTATGGTAGATTGCACCCTGCTACTCGTACTTTTCAAGCTTTGCGAATTGAAGTGAACTCGGAGCTTGAACGCTTGCCGAAACTTTTGGAGCTTGCTTTTGAATCTTTGGCTGAGGGTGGAAAGCTCGGGGTGATTAGCTTTCATTCGTTAGAGGATAGAATTGTAAAGCATTATTTTAGAACTTTATCAAAAACCTTTGTGGAAAAAGAAAATATGCCGATACAAGATAATGGCGAGAATTTTTTGGCGACGCTTTTAACTAAAAAACCAATTCAAGCAAGCGAGGAAGAAGTTAGGGCAAATTCTCCTTCAAGGAGTGCTAAACTTCGTGTTATTAAAAAAAATATTCAAGTGACGAGAAAAATGGAGAAGGAATGAAAAAGTTTTTATCTCTTTTAATGACTTTAGGTATTACCGTACTTTTATTAGCAACTGTTTTACAGTCTAGTCGATATACGCGGTTACAAAATGAGCTACAAGATTATCGGGAAAAAGAAGAGGAGCTTATAACAAGTAACTTAAAAAAAATTTCTGCTATTGCGATTTTAGCAAGCCCTGCACGAATCGAAAAGATCGCAGTGGAAGATTTGGAAATGAGAAAAGCTAAGGCTTCAGAAATAATAAGGGTGAGCTTGGGAGTTGAGTAAAATGTTTTGCAAGGCTGAGGATTTTGGAAAAAACATACTTTTAACTTTTGACGAAATATGTCAAGCTACTTCAGGTGAAATTGTTTGTAATAAAGCTGGAGTGCAAGGTGTGTATTCTGTTGTCCTTGATAGCCGAGATGTAAAAGCAGGTGCTTTATTTATTCCCTTGCGAGGTATGCAGCAAGATGGGCATAAATATTGTGAAGCTTCTTTGCAAAAGGGGACTGTGTGTTTTTTTGTTGACAGAAAGTTTTTAGCTGAAAAAAATACTGGCTCCACGAACGAGGAGTTTGTAAAAGCTTTATGTGAAAAATATAAGGCAACTTGCATTGTGGTAAAAAATAATCTTTATGCCTTGCAAGATTGTGCTGCCTGTTATTTGAAAAAGTTTCCAAAGCTTTTACGAATTGCGGTAACAGGTTCAAGTGGTAAAACTACAACAAAAGAAATTTTGGCAAGCATCATTGGCGAAGAACGCAAAACAGTTTTTACAAAGGGCAATTTAAATTCTGAAACGGGTTTGCCACTTTCGATTTTTACAATTCGAAAAGATGATGAGGTGGCGGTTTTTGAGTTTGGTATGAACCGTGAAAATGAAATTGCGGAGCTTGCAAAAATTTTTCAGCCTAGTATCGCACTGATTACGAATATTGGTTTAGCTCATGTGGGAATGCTTGGAAGTCAAGAAAAAATTGCTTTAGAAAAAAAGAAAATTTTTTCTCAGTTTGATAATACTTGCACAGGTTTTATTCCTAAGTCAGAATTTTCTGAAGTTTTAAAAAAAGATGTGTTGGGTAAAATAAAAGTTATAGACTGTGAAAAAAATATCTTTGAAAAATTTTTAGAGCTAAAAGATTTAGGGGAAAAAGGTTTTGAGTTTATTTATGAAGGTGAAAAAATTAAGTTTCATCTTGTAGGAAAGCATAATTTAATAAATGCTGTTATGGCTCTTTCCGTTGCAGAGTTTTTAAAAATAAAAACTCAAAATATAAAAAAAGGTTTGGAAAAAGTAAAAGCGATTTATGGACGAGCAGAAATAAAAGAGGGTAGGGTAAAATATTTGTTTGATGTTTACAATGCCAATCCTCAGAGTATGCTTGCATCGATAGAATTTTTAGAAAATTTAAAAGTAGGGGGCAAAAAAATTGCTGTGCTTGGCTCGATGATGGAGTTAGGCGATTATGAGTTTGAATCTCATAAAAAAATTATCGATAGAGTTTTAAATTCAAGCATAGGTTTAGTTTTTTTGTATGGAGATAATTTTATAAATATTTTTGAAAAATTAAAAATAAATGAAAATAAATTTTTATGTTTTAAAACAAATGAGGCTAGTCTTCTTAAAACAAAACTTAAAGAAAAACTTGAAAAGGATGATTTTGTTTTATTAAAAGGTTCGCGGGGCTTGCAGTTGGAACAATTTGTTCCGTGCTTGGAGGCGGATAAATGAAAGTAACAAATTATATAAAACCTGAAAAAAATATAATTACTGAAAGCTATAATTTTATTTTTGTTATGCTTGTTATTTTGCTTTTAGGTTTGGGTTTTACTGTTTTATATTCTGGGTCTCTAAGTTATGGTTCTCGTTTTTTTGATGACCCGCTTTACTTTGTAAAACGACAAGCTGTAAATCTTGTGATAGGTTTATTTGCTTTGATTTTTTGTAGTTTTGTTGAGCCTAAAACATTAAGAAGTTTTTTGCCTATTATTTTGCTAGCAACTTTTATTTTTACGCTTATGACTTTTATACCGGGTTTTAAAAGCGATAGAAATGGTGCGGCTCGCTGGGTAAAATTTGGCAGGTTTACTTTTCAACCTTCGGAGTTTTTAAAGATTACAATTGTACTTTTTCTTGCAAACTTTTTTGATAAAAAACAAGATTTACTTGATGAACCTTTAGTTTCAATATTTCCGCCCTTTATTGTTTGTGGGCTTTTAATATTTTTAGTTTATTTAGAGCCTGACTTTTCGACTGCAATGTTTTTAACCTTTTTAACCTGCTTAATGTTTTTTATTGCAGGTGTTGGTTTGGGTTGGTTTTTGCGGGGCTTAATTGTTTTTTTACCGATTGCAGTTATTATGGTTTTATCAAAGGCGTATCGTTTGGAACGGGTTTTATCTTTTCTGTTTCCAGAGCGAGACCCACTTGGTGGAAGTTATCAAGTGAACGCTTCCATAAAGGCTATCACAAGTGGCGGGCTTTGGGGGACAGGTTTGGGAAATGGTTTGCAAAAAATTTCAAGTGTTCCTGAAGTTTATTCTGATTTTGTTTTTGTTGTTTGGGCTGAAGAGATGGGCTTTGTTGGGATTGTGCTTTACTTTTTTTTAATTACAGCTTTTGCCTTTTTTGGATATGGAATAGCTTTATCTGCAGAAAATAAGTTTTTGAAGTTTTTAGCATTTGGTTCAGTTTCAAGTATTTTATTTCAGTCATTGTTAAACGCAGCTGTTGTTTCAAGGTTGGTTCCAGCAACGGGGATACCGATGCCGTTTTTTTCTTACGGCGGCTCGTCTTTGCTTACAACAATGTGTTTTTGTGGACTGATAATAAATGTTTCAAGGCATAAGCGGGGAGGAGAAAATGGCTGATTTTGTTTTAAATAAAGCGAGCTACTTAGACACACCTAGTGTAGAAAAAAATAAAACGGTTAACTCTTCGAATGTAAAAAGAGGAGCGAAAAAAATTGTTTTGATTTTTATTTTTGCATTACTCATTTTGCTTTTTGTAATTTTAATTTGTTATTACTTTGTGTTTTTGCCAAACTCTTCAATTGCAAAAATAAAGTTTGTCGGAAATGATGTATTGAGTGGAGTTTTTTTAAAAAGAAAAGCAGGGCTTGATAATTATATTAAATGGAATAAAGTAGATAGTATGCAAGTAGCAAAAAGGATAGCTAATATTTCATGTATTGAATCGGTTTCTGTTGAAAAAAAATTGCCTGATTCAGTTTTAATAAAAATTAGTGAGCGTAAGCCCGTCGCTTTAACTTTTGTGCAAATTGATAATTATTCTGTTCCAGTTTTAATTGATAAGTACGGTATTTTATTTACCTCGGATGATATTAAGGCTGAGAATTTAATTATTATAAGCGGACTTAACTTTGAAAGTTTTTCAGAAGGTATGCACTTAAATTCTGGACTTATAAAATTATTAAATGAAATTGATTTATTACAAAATAAAAATAAAAAACTTTTAAATCAAATTTCAGAAATTAAAATTGTACCAAAAAAATATGGTGGTTATGATTTGCTTTTATTTCCTGTGCTTAATAAAACAAAAGTAAGAGTACAAGATAATTTAACTGCTGAAGTTATTCAGCACGCTTTATTAGTTTTGGATGTGGTAAATGATTTGCAAGATTTTGCGAATATAAGCGAAATTGATTTGCGAAGTGGAATAGCTATTATTGAAAAAGATAACAAGGCTTTTGTAGAAGAGGGTGACGTTGATGAGTGAAACAGTAGTCGGTTTAGACATTGGCACAAGTAAGATTCGAGCTATTGTTGCTGAGCGTTTGCAATCAGGTGCTTTACAAGTTACAGGCGTAGGCGTTACTGACTCGGAAGGCTTAAGACGCGGTGATGTTGTAAACATTGAAAAGACAGTGGAGGGAATTAAGCAGGCAGTGGAGTCGGCTGAGTTTATGTCGGGCTCCGAAGTGAGTGAATGTGCTGTTAGTATTGGGGGAGTACACATTGAAGGTTTTAATTCAACAGGAGTTGTCCCAATTGCTGATAAAGGAAAAAAAGAAAGAGAAGTTGATGCTAAGGATATTGAAAATGTAATTCGATCAGCACAGGCTGTTGAAATACCAAGCGACAGAAAGTTTATCCATGTTGTGCCTCAAAGCTTTAGTGTTGACAGTCAAAAAAATATTAAAGACCCTACGAACATTATTGGAGTACGATTAGAAGCAAAGATACATATTATCACAAGCTCGACAACAGCAATTGAAAAAATAAATCAATGTGTAGGTCGAAGTAATTTAAAAGCATCTGTAATTATGTGTCAAAGTTTGTGTGCAGTAAAATCTGTAATGACAAAAGATGAAGCAGAGCTTGGTTCTATTTTAATTGATATAGGAGCGGCAACAACAAATGTAATTGTAATGAAAGCTGGTGCTCCTGTTATGACCTTTGCGGTTGGTGTTGGTGGAAATAATTTAACAAATGATTTAGCTATTGTTGAAGGGGTTTCAGCAGAGACGGCTGAAAAAATTAAAATAAAAGATGGTTGTTGTTATTTAGATTTGGTGGACAGTGATGAAGAAGTTTTAATTGCAGGTATTGGTGGAAAGTCACCAATACAAATTTCAAAACTTAGAATATCAGAAATTTTACAATTTAGAATGCAAGAATTATTTTTAATTATTAAAGATAGAATCGACCAAACTCTAAGACAAGATTTTTTTAATGGTAGTATAATTCTTTGTGGAGGAACAGCTCTTTTAACAGGGGCAACAGAGTTAGCATCTAGTGTTTTTAATTTTAACTCTGTACGACTTGGGATTCCTTCAATGCTTGGGGGACTTACTGGCGAATATAGAAGTCCAGAGTTTGCTGTAGTTTTGGGTTTGCTTTTGCAACAAAATGAAAATCAAACTATCTCAGTTATTACAGATACAGCAAAGGAAAAAAATAAAAAAGGTGGCTTAGGTGAAAAAGTAAAAGACTTTTGGGAAAACCTTTTTTAGATGAGCTTTGATATTTTCAAAGCTTACAATATATTAAAACTTTTTGATTAAGTTTTAGAAAGTTTAAGTTAAAAAATGATAACTTAAACTTGCAGTAAAAACTGCAAAATAAATTTTGGATGTCACGCATTTATATGCGTAAAAATATACAGTAGTTTTACTGTAACCCATTGGGAGGGGGAAGATGGATTTTAGTATTTTGGATGAGGACACAAGTATGTCCCCTGCAATTATCAAAGTAATTGGAGCGGGTGGCGCTGGTTCAAATGCTGTCAATCGAATGATTGATTCGGGCTTGCAGTTTGTAGAATTTATTGTTGCAAATACTGATGCACAAGCTCTTGCATATTCCAATGCGAAAGTAAAATTGCAAATCGGTTCTAAGCTAACAGGTGGTTTAGGAGCGGGCGGTAAACCGGAGATTGGTGAAAAAGCTGCAGTAGAAGATACCGAAAAAATTAAGAATGCAATTAGCGGCGCGAATATGCTTTTTATTACTGCAGGGATGGGCGGTGGAACGGGAACAGGTTCAGCTCCTATTATTGGAAAAATAGCAAAGGACTTAGGGATTTTAACCGTTGCTGTTGTAACAAAGCCTTTTAACTTTGAGGGTAATGCAAAAATGAAACTCGCTAAAGAAGGCATTCGAAAACTTTCAGAGGAAGTGGATTCGCTGATTGTAATTCCCAATGAGGCTTTATTAAAACTTTCGGATAAGCAAACAACTTTAATTGAGGCTTTTACAAGAGCTGATGATGTTTTGCGTCAAGCAGTGCAAGGTATTTCAGATTTGATTTTAAAACCGGGTATTATGAATGTAGACTTAGCTGATGTCGAAAGTGCTATGCGTGGGCAAGGTAATGCACACATGGGGGTTGGTACAGCTTCAGGTGAAAATCGAGCTGTCAATGCTGCAACATATGCAGTTGATAATCCATTGCTTGAAGGTTCAGGAATGGAAGGGGCTAAAAATATTTTAGTAAACATAAGTGGTTCAGAGTCGATGGGTATGCATGAGATAAATGAAATTATGAGTATCATAAATCAAAAAGCAGACCCCGATGTAATTATTAAAGTTGGTGCTTGGCAGGATGAAGCTATGGGTGATGCAATTAGTGTTACGCTGGTTGCAACAGGTTTTCAAAATCCTAGTTTTTTAGATTATGCAAATCAAGATGCAAGTGGTGTTAAGTCAAATGTAAAAGATAAAATGACTTCGGGAATTGGGGACTTTGTAACATCAAGTGAGTTTAATCAAATGAAAAACAAGCCGCCAGTTTTACAAGGTTTGGAAAAACGAAATTCTATACCAAGATCTTTTGAGTCATCACGCAAAGAAGTTGCTGAGCCAGAAAGAAAGTATACTGCTAAGTCAATAAGTGTAAGTTTGCCGTCTGATGATATTGATTTGGACATTCCAACTTTTTTAAGACAGGGGAGGTAGGAAGAATAATATTGTGAAAGATTATGTAAAAGCTTTTTCAGGATATTTAATTTCTGCATTAAATTATTCAAAGCTCACCGCTGAAACTTATTCTGAAACAGTTAAAAACTTTTTAGAGGTGATGAATGTTTCGGCTGAAAAAGCGAGTGAAGATGATTGCTTGCAATTTTTTTATTTGAGAAGTAAAGATGGTGCAATGGCAAAAACAATTGCAAAAGATATTTCTGCATTGTCTGCTTTTTTTAATTTTTTAGTTGTTAGTAATGTACGCAAAGATAATCCTGTAGAAATTGTAGAGCGTCCTAGGCGAGAAAAAACATTGCCACGAGTTTTGTCTGAGGAAGAAGTTGATACTTTATTAAAAACTATTCCGACAGATACTCCAAGCGGTTTACGAGACAATGCTTTGTTTGAGTTAATTTATTCCAGTGGTTTAAGAATTAGTGAAGCGATAAATCTTTCTCTTGATGATATTTTTTTCGATGAGTTAATTTTAAAAGTAACTGGAAAGGGAAACAAAGAACGGTTAGTTCCTTTTGGAGATATTGCAAAGCAAAAACTTTTACATTATTTAAAGCACGGTAGAGAACTATTATTAAAACCCAAGGCACCTGAAAATACAAAAACAAAGGGTGCAGTTTTTTTGAATGTGCGTGGAAAAAGATTAACGCGTAAGGGTGCTTGGAAACGCTTGCAAGAAATTCAAGTGGCTTCAGGTATCAATACAAGTATTCACACTTTGCGACATTCCTTTGCAACTCATTTATTGTTGGGTGGTGCAGACTTGCGTTCGGTGCAATGTTTGTTAGGACATGCAAATATTTCAACAACACAAATTTACACTCATCTTGCAAATGACCAATTACAAGAGTCGCATAATAAAATTTTTAATGAGGAGATTGAAATTGAAAAAACATAAACTTATTTTAATTGTGCTTGTTGTTTTATTTTTTCTAGGATGTCAAAATAAAAATTTTTTAAAACGCATGCAGGAAAATGAAGAGGGTGTTCGTAATCCTAGCACAATTCCAGAATTAGAAGAAGCAATTTCAAAATACGAACGCCGTGTAGAAGACATAATGCTTGCACAAAACAGAATTGCGATTTGGCACAAGATGCTTGGAACGCGTTATATGGATTCAAAGATGTACTTAAAAGCATTGGACTCTTTTACAAAGGCTTTAGAGTATTATCCCGACAATCATAATTTATATTATCAAGTCGGACTTTGTGCTTCGCATATTGCAAAAAAAAATTTAACTGTTTCTGTTGACGAAGGAAAGGACGCAGCATATTATAATAATATTGCGGTGAACGCTTACTTAACAGCTTTGGAAATACAACCTAACTATAATAGTGCAGCCTATGCTTTATCTGTTCTTTATGTTTATGAGTTAAATGAAAGTGAAAAAGCAATTCCGCTTTTGCAAGCTTTGCTGCAAAGAGATTCTAAAAACTATGATGCAATGTTTGTTTTGGCTGCTGCATATTATTTAAGTCAAGATTATAATGAAGCAATAAAAACCTATCGGTATATTATTGAAAATACAAAAGATAAAAGTCTTATCGATAGTGCAGAAAAAAACATCTTGCAAATTGAAGGAGAAAAAAGATAATGACCGATAGAAAGGTTTTTGAATTAGCAATTTCATTATTTACTTTTTTAAATTTATCAGAAAAGAAAAAACTATGTAAAAATTTTTCTGAACTTAATGAATTGTTTAATTTAAACTTAAAAGACCTTTCATTTTTAATAGGTAGGAGTTTGCGTGTAAAAAATTTTACAGGAGATAAATTAAAAATAAAATTGGAAAAGGCTTTAAGGATAATGGAAAATTATAAAATAAATTTGACATCGGTATTTGATAACGACTATCCGAAAAGCTTAAATGAAATTGACGAGCAACCTTTTGCAATTTTTTCTAGAGGTGAAAAAATAAATGAACAAAGACGAATTGCAATTGTAGGAACTCGTGAACCAACGGGAAAAGGAATGCAGTTTGCTTTTGATATGGCTAGAGAATTGAGTGAAAAAAATATAGTTATAGTTTCGGGAATGGCAATTGGAATTGATGCCTTTGCTCACAAGGGTGCTGTAACTGCAAACGCTAAAACTATTGCCGTACTTCCTTGTGGTGTTGAAAATTTATATCCAATGAGCAATATATCTTTGGCTAGAAAAATAGTTGATAGAGGTGGAACAATACTTAGTGAGTATCCGCCTGAAACAATGCCGTTGAAGTTTCGTTTTTTAGAACGCAACAGAATAATTTCTGCACTTTCGGAAGGCACAATTATAATTGAAGCTCCAAAAAAATCGGGAGCTCTTTCAACTGCAGAGCACGCACGAACACAAGGAAGACCTATTTTTGTTTTTGAAGAAATGTTAAATTCAAATCGAAATGAAGGTGGACGAAACTTAAATGCACATATTGTTAATTCAAGTGATGAAATACTTGAAGTTTTAAATAATAAATGTTTACATAATAAAAATAAAATTATAGAAAAAGAATTATTTTCAGTAGAGGAATTAAATTTATGAGTGATAAAGTTAAAACAAAAAAGAAAACTAAAAACAAAAAAAAGACTCCAGCTCAAAGTTTGATAATTGTTGAGTCTCCATCAAAGGCTCGAACAATTGAAAAGTATTTAGGATCGAAATATATTGTACGGGCATCAATGGGACATCTTATTGATTTACCAAAATCAAAACTTGGAGTTGACATAGAAAATAATTTTGAACCTGAATATATAACTGTTCGAGGTAGCGGGAAAATTTTGAACGAGCTAAAACGATTAGCAAAAAAATCTGATGCTGTTTATCTAGCAAGTGATAATGATAGAGAGGGAGAGGCAATTGCGTATCATTTAAAAAATGCAATTCGTGAAAAAAGTCCCGTACCAATTAGCAGGGTTGTGTTTAATGAAATAACTCCTGATGTAATTCGCTCGGCAATACAAAATCCGAGAGACATCGATGAAAGTAAAGTTGATGCACAAAAGGCAAGACGAGTCTTGGATAGAATTATAGGTTATAAGATTTCGCCTGTGCTTTGGGAAAAAGTAAAAAATGGACTTTCGGCTGGACGAGTTCAATCAGTTGCGTTAAGAATTATTTGTGAGCGTGAAAAAGAAGTAACGGATTTTATTCCTGTAGAATATTGGTCGTTAACAGCAAGTTTGAAAAAAAACAAAAGTGAATTTTCGGCTGACTTATTTAGTTTTAAAAATGAAAAACTTGATATGACACCTAAAAATGAAATTGATAAAATTATTGAAGAAATAAAAAATAAAAAACCAAGTGTTGTAGATTTAAAAGTAAATAGCAGAACAATAAAACCAAAGGCTCCATTTACAACTTCAACCTTGCAACAAACTGCTGCAACTAGACTCGGCTTTACTTCTAGAAAAACAATGCAAGTTGCACAGCAATTGTATGAGGGTGTGGAAGTTGGTGCGTCTCGAGTAGGTTTGATTACATATATGCGAACGGACAGTACACGAATTTCCGATGTAGCGATTTCTGCAGTGCGAGATTTTATTTCAAAAAAATATCCTGACTGCTTACCTGAAAAGCCAATTCAATATGCAGTTGCAAGCAAAGCACAAGATGCTCACGAAGGTATTCGCCCAACTTATATTGAATATACTCCTGAGTACTTAAAAGAAAATTTAACTAAAGACCAAAAGCGACTCTATACTTTAATTTGGGAACGCTTTGTTGCTTGCCAAATGACAAATGCAAAAACAGAAACTACGAGTTATGACATTGGTTTAGGTGATGCTATCTTTAGAGCGTCCTCAACGGTGGTTGTAGAAAAAGGTTTTCAAAATGTTTTAAAAGAAAAAGATGAAAAGTCTACAAAGGCAATTCCAAAATTGAAAGTTGGTGAAGAGTTGGAGCTTCTAAAATTAAATCCTAATCAACATTTTACTCAAGGACCTGCACGTTATACGGACGCTAGTATTGTTAAAGCGTTAGAAGAAAATGGAATTGGTCGACCCTCAACTTATGCACCAACGATTTCTGTTTTACTTGATAGATATTATGTAACTCGAAACAATAGACAATTAGTACCAACAGAGCTTGGAAAAATAATCAATGACATTCTTGTAAATAATTTTTCTGATGTTGTAAATGTTGACTTTACTGCAAAGATGGAAACTATGTTAGACAATGTAGAAAACAACGAAGAAAATTGGCAGGATGTGTTAAAAGGTTTTTATCCACATTTTCAAGATACGGTTGACGATGTAATGGAAAATCTTGAAAGTATAAAAGGTTCGTTTGATGAACGCACCGATTTAATTTGTGAAAAGTGTGGAAAGCATATGTTAAAAAAACTTGGGCGTTACGGTTTCTTTTTAGCTTGTGAAGGCTTTCCTGATTGTCGAAATACAAAATCAATTCCGTTGGCAAAGTGTCCAAAAGAAGGTTGTGGTGGCGACATTGTTGCAAAACGAGGGAAGGGTAGGGGAAGACAATTTTATGGTTGCACTAATTATCCTGACTGCGATTTTATTGCATATTTTAAACCGATTGATGTGGACTGTCCAAAGTGCGGTTGGTTTATGGTAGAAAAATATGATAAAAAAAATGGAAACTATAAGGCTTGTATAAATCCCGATTGTGATTATTTGCATTCGGAAGATGAGGACAAAGATGAAAAATAAAAATTTTACAGATTATCTAAATTATATTACAGGCTTAAAAAATTATTCAGAAAATACTATTTCTGCTTATGAAAAAAATTTAAGCTTTTTTGAAAATTGGATAATTAAAAATGAATTAAATGTTTTTGAAATAAAGCCAAATGATTTACATATTTTTGTGGCAGAGCTTTCAAATGAAAAGCTTTCGCCTGCAAGTATCAATCAAGTGCTTTCTACAATTCGAGGCTTTTATAATTTTGCAACTAGATTTAAACTTACAAAAAATAATCCTGCAAAGCAAATTAAAAATATAAAGCTTCCAGAAAAGTTGCCAAACTTTTTATTCAATGATGAAATGATTGAGTTTTGTAAAAGTCCTGATGGTGAAAATAATTTATGGGCATCAAGAGACAAAGCAATTTTTACAAGTCTTTATTCTACAGGTTGTCGAATTTCAGAACTTGTTAATTTAAACTTAAAAGATTTTTCAAGTGATTATAAATTTGCAATTGTTTTGGGCAAGGGTAAAAAAGAACGCAAAGTTTTTTTTGCCGACTTTGCAATTAAAAACTTAAAAGAATATTTGATTGAGCGAAAAGCCTTGCTTGATACAATGCAAAATAAAAAACAGGCGGCAGTTTTTTTAAATCAAAAAGGTGGCAGGTTAACTGCAAGAGGTGTAGAGTATATTATACAAAGGTACATTGAAACAAATGCAAGTTATAAAAAAGTTTCTCCGCACACTTTTCGTCATAGTTTTGCTACAATGCTTGTGTCAAAGGGCGTAGATATAAGAATGGTGCAAGAACTTTTAGGACACTCAAGTATTTCAACAACACAAAAATATACACACGTAACTTCAGAACAGTTACAAAATTTATATCATTCATCGCATCCGCACGGAGCGACTAGACAAGGAGATAGAGAATGAAAACAAGAAGCACAACAATTTTAGCTGTTAGGCGAAATGAAAATGTTGTACTAGGTGGTGACGGTCAAGTAACAATGGGTAACACTGTTATGAAAAGCAATACAAAAAAAATCCGCAAGATTTTTAATGATAAGATTATTACAGGTTTTGCAGGAAGTACAGCGGACGCTTTTACATTATTGGAATTGTTTGAAAAAAAAGTAAACGAATATTCAGGAGACATTAAGCGTTCTGCCGTGGAGCTTGCAAAAGAGTGGCGTACAAATAAAATGCTAAAAAATCTTGAAGCTCTTTTATTAGTTGCTGACAAAAAAAACATTTTGCTAGTTTCAGGAAATGGAGATGTGATTGAGCCTGAAGAAGATGCTATTGCAATTGGATCGGGTGGGAATTATGCTTATGCAAGTGCCTTGGCTCTTTTACGAAATACAAAATTATCGGCACGAGAAATTGTGGAAAAAAGTTTAGAGATTGCCGGACAAATTTGTATTTATACAAATAATAATTTTACTTTGGAGGAATTATAAATGGCTAAAAAAATGGTGGACTTAACACCAAAAGAAATTGTTGAGGAGCTTGACCATTATATTATCGGACAAGAAAAAGCAAAAAAGTTTGTTGCAATTGCAATGCGAAATAGAACTCGTAGAATGAAATTGCAAGAAGATGTGCGAAATGAAATTGCACCGAAAAATATTTTAATGATTGGACCAACAGGTTGTGGTAAAACTGAAATTGCTAGACGCTTGGCAAAACTTTCGAATGCTCCTTTTATAAAAGTAGAAGCAACAAAATATACTGAGGTTGGTTATGTTGGGCGTGATGTGGAATCTATTATTCGAGATTTAATGAATGTAGGTTTTGCAATGGTAAAAGATGAAATGCAAGCAGACATAAAAGACAAGGCTGAAAAAGCTACTGAAGAAGATATTTTAGATTTGCTTTTGCCTCGTAGTAAAAAAGTTTCCGAAGGTTTTTTAATTCCGAGTATGCGGATAAAACAAGACGAGTCTAATGAAAGTCAAAGTGCCGAATCTAATAATGACACTCGAGAAAAACTTAGAGCGATGTTGCGAGAAGGAAAACTAGATGAGCGAATGGTGGAAGTGGAGGCAACAACTGAGGCACCTAATTTTGAATTTATTTTAAGCTCGGGAAATATGGGCGATATTGCTGAAGCAACGATGGGTAGGATGAATGATATTTTGTCTGGTAGCAGAAATAAAAAAAGACGAGTAAGCGTAAAACAAGCGAAAGAAATTTTGTTGGCTAAAAACTTAGATCGTTTTGTTGATCGTGATGCAGTTGCGAGTCTTGCAAAAGAAAGAGTCGAACAATTAGGGATTGTGTTTATAGACGAAATAGATAAGGTTGCAGGAGAATCCGGTAGAGGTGGAAGTGGACCTGATATTTCTCGTGAAGGTGTACAACGGGATATTTTACCAATAGTGGAAGGTTCGCAAGTTTCGACAAAGTACGGTGTTATCGACACAACACATATTTTATTTATAGCGGCGGGAGCTTTTAATATTTCAAAGCCTAGCGATTTAATTCCTGAATTTCAGGGACGCTTTCCTTTGCGAGTAGAGTTGGAATCTTTAAGTGCTGAGGATTTTAAACGCATTTTAATAGAGCCTAAAAATTCTTTAACAATGCAATACAAAGCTCTTATGAGTACAGAAAACTTAAAACTGGAGTTTTCGGATTCGGCTATTGAACGGATTAGTGAGCTTGCTCAAGAGGTCAACTCTTCTGTTGAAAACATTGGTGCTCGTCGCTTGCACACATTGATGGAGCTTGTGGTGGAGGACATATCTTTTAATGCAGATAGTCTTGCAAATCAAACAATTACGGTTGATGCTGAATATGTTGACGAGCGCTTGAAGGAAATTGTTCGCAACCAAGATTTGAGTAAATACATTTTGTAAGGGAGTTTAAGGCGAGCGTATTTAATTAAAGGCTTGACACAAATTTAATGGAAAATATGACAAGTCTTAAAAATAAAAAAATGATTAAAGGGCTTTTTTAATTTGCCGAAAATTACAATAAGGTTTCTTTAAAATAATATTTTTTAGAGACATAAAATATAGGAAGTGAAAAATGAGTTTATCAAGTTTTACAAAAACAGTTGATTTATTGCACAGAGGTTTGGATGTTTTGTCTTTGCGTTATGCAGTTAGTTCAAATAACTTAGCAAATTCGGAAGTGCCAAATTTTAAGCGAACTGATGTAAACTTTGAGTCGCAATTAAAGCGAGCTTTGGATTCAGAAAAAACATCTGCTAATGCTTTCCAAATGAAGAGAACGAGAGACACACATTTATCTTCGGATAATGTTATTGACTATCGAACTGTTAAGCCGAGACGAGTTACTGATTATATGAGTACGGTTAAGGCAAATGGAAACAATGTGGATGCGGAAGAAGAAGCTATGTTGATTTTAAAAACGCAAATGCAATATCAGCTTATGACACAATTATTAAACTTTGAATTTGCACAAGTAAAATCAGTGTTAAAATAAAAGGAGAATGATAGATGGGACTTTTTACTAGTATAAATATTGCAACGACAGGGATGAGTGCGGAACGATTACGAAGTGATGTAATTTCTGATAACATTGCAAACGCTTCTACAACTCGTACTCAAGACGGCGGGGCTTTTAAAAGAAGTAGGGTAATCCTAGCCGAAAAAAATGCAGGGCTTACTTTTCGCGTGCCTTTTGTACCAGCTAATCTAGATAAAGGCGTTGGCACAGGAGTGCGTGTTGTTGAAATAGCTAAAGATAAAACAGAAGGGAAGTTTGTATACGATCCAACACATCCTGACAGGATTACATCTGGACCTATGGAAGGTTATGTTGAATTATCTAATGTAAATATTGTTACTGAAATGGTTGACTTAATTGCAGCTTCGAGAGCTTATGATGCTAACGCTTCAGTTATACAAGGAGCGAAAAGCATGTTTGAGGCAGCTTTAAGTATATCAAAGTAAAATTGATAGGAGGATAAAGAATGTTATTTACTAATACTGCTAATTTAGCTTATGTACCATCTACATTGCCAATGCCTTCTGTTAACACTGTGAGTGTTGACAGCATAAGACGAACAATGGAAAGCTCAACTGAAAATGTTGATTTAGCAACAAACAAAATTGGAAATAGTTTTGAGCAAACTTTACTCAAAGCTTTTGATGAATTAAATAAATTGCAAATTAAAGCACAAGATTTAGGTGTACAACAAATGATTGACCCAGAATCTGTTGATGTGCATGAATTAACAATTGCAATGGAAAAGGCAAGTCTTTCATTAAACTTGGCAACGACTTTAACTGACCGAGTTATAAAGGCTTGGAATGAAATTACTATAACAAGATAGTTATGGACTCGGATGAATTTTGAAAAAGATAAGGTTTAATCTTTTTCAAAATTCTTACAAAGATATATTGATAATAAAATGAATAATAATTTTATTCGTTTATCAGTTAAAACAAGCGTTCTGTAGCGAGGGGGAAAAGCATGAACGAAAAAGTAAAAGGTTTTTTTGGTAAACTTCAAGAAACTTGGAAAAAATGGTCGCTAGTGCAAAAGGGTATTTTAGTAGGTGTTATACTTGCCTTTATTGTAATGATCGTTTTATTGGTGAGGTTTTCTTCACGACCATCTTTGGTGGCGGTTTTAGATTCGCCTATTAACGATTTGGATTTGCGTGATAGAATTCAGTTGCGTTTAAATGAGGAAAATGTTCACTCTAGTTTTTCAGCAGATGGCGTATTGTATGTAAATGATGTCCAAACTGCAAGACGAATGCGTTCTATTTTAATTAGAGAAGACTTAGTTCCATCGAATACTGATCCTTGGAATTTGTTTGACATCGAAAGATTTAGTATAACTGATTTTGAACGCAATGTTAATTTGAGACGATCGATTATTAAAGAAGTTACCCAACATATTAAAGCTCTTGATGATATTGATGATGCGAGTGTAAGTCTTGTATTGCCTGAAAAAACTTTATTTAAGACTGACCAAAAGCCGGTAACAGCTAGCGTTATTTTATTTCCAAAGCCCGGTAGTGACTTGTCAGAAAATCGTAAAAAAGTTTTAGGAATTCAAAAGTTAGTTAGGTTTGCTATTCCCGGTTTGACAGATGAAAATATTTCAATTTCTGATAATACAGGAAATGTAATTAACGACTTTACAACGATGGCAAATTTCGATCGATTAAGTTTAATTGATAAGCAATTAAAAATAATTCAAAAATATGAAACGCAGTACGAAGCCAAAATTTTAAATACCTTGAAACAGATCTATGGAATGGATCGTGTGCGAGATTTAAATATTAAAATTGAAATGGATATGTCAGAGGTCAATGTGGAAACGAAAGAGCTTTTACCCTTTGTACTTCGTGACGACAATCCTGATACAGTTTATGATGACTCGGAGATTTTAGAATCTGTTGTTACTTCATCGGAGACGGCGTCTACAACTTGGCAGGGAACAGGATTTAATCCTGAAGGACCTGCAGGAACAGAAGGACAAACTCCGCCTGCATACAAAGATACAACAAATCTTGCAGGGCTATCCACTCAGACTATCGTAAAAACAAATAGTGAAGTGGGCGAAAGGCGTAGTTCTCAAGTTGTAAGTCCTGAGCTTGGACGACGAACGGTTTCTGTAAACATCGATGGTCTTTGGACAAAGAAAAGAGATGACAAGGGGAATTATGTTGTTGTTAATGGTAGAATTGAACGAGAGTATACAGCATTAACACCTGAGGAAATTCGAGATACAGAAAAAGCTGTTCGTGATGCGATTGGTTATGATGCAAACCGAAAAGATTCTGTTTCGGTTACTAATATTAAAGTTGATAGAAGTGCCGAATTTGAAGCTGAGGATGAGGCTTATATGTCAAGATTGCAGCGTCGCACGATAATTTTAATTTCGCTTGCTGCTATTGCTGCAATATTATTTATTTTAATTATTTATAAAATTATTAGTCGTGAGCTTGAAAGACGAAAACGCCTACGAGAAGAAGAAGCTCTTCGCAAGGCACAACTTGAGCGTCAGCAAGCAATGTGGGAAGCTGACCAAGGTAAGGTTGTTAGCATTACAGCAGAAGAACGTCATAGAATGGAATTGCAAGAAAATGCTATTAACCTTTCGCGTGAGCATCCGGAAGATGTTGCTATGTTAATTAGAACTTGGTTGATGGAGGAATAAGATGGCTGTAGCTCCTATAAAAGATAAAAGTAAAAAAGGCAAAGATATTAAGTCCTTAACTGGGCGGCAAAAGGCTGCAATCTTTTTAGTTTCAGTTGGTTCTGAAATCTCTGCCAAGATAATGGAACAGCTTCGTGATGATGAAGTTGAAAAGTTAACATTTGAAATTGCAAGACTCGAAACGATTGAGGCTGAACTTAAAGATCAGGTTTTACAAGAGTTCCAAGACTTAATGGCTGCCCAAAATTTTATTACAACGGGTGGTATCGATTATGCTCGTGAGCTTTTGGAAAAATCTTTTGGTAGCCAAAAAGCAATTGAAATTATAAACCGTTTAACAAGTTCCTTGCAAGTTCGTCCCTTTGATTTTATCAGGCGAACTGACCCAGCTCACTTGTTAAACTTTATTCAACAAGAGCATCCTCAAACGATAGCTTTGATTTTAGCTTATCTTGAACCTGCAAAGTCGTCTGCCATTTTGCAAAATCTTCCGCCAGAAATTCAAAGTGATGTTGCTCGGCGTATTGCGACAATGGACAGAACAACTCCTGAAGTTTTGCGTGAAGTAGAACGAGTTTTAGAAAAAAAACTTTCTACTGTTTCAAACGAAGACTACACAAGTGCAGGTGGTGTGGATAGCATTGTTGAAATTTTGAACCTTGTTGATAGAACTTCTGAAAAGTCTATTATTGAATCTTTAGAAGATGAAGATCCTGACTTGGCAGAAGAAATTAAAAAGAAAATGTTTATCTTTGAAGACATTGTTATGCTTTCCGACAGAGACATTGGAAAAGTTTTGCGTGAAGTAAATACTGAAGAGCTTTCAAAGGCATTAAAACAAGTTGACACTGAAGTGCAGGACAAAATATTCCGAAATATTTCTAAGCGAGCGGGAACTATGTTGCGTGAGGAAATGGAATATATGGGACCAATACGAATTAAAGATGTTGAGGAAGCTCAGCAAAAAATTGTTTCTATAATTCGTCACTTGGAAGACAAGGGTGAAATAGTTATCGCCCGTTCTGAAGAAGATGAGCTTGTATAGATAAGGAGTTTGATATGTCAAGATTAGGAACCTTTGAAACTGGTGACTATATCGAATATAAATCGCAGGACGAGGAAGTCATAAGACGGTTTTTTAGTGATTTGCTATTTAACCGTCTTTCGCCTGACTCCAATATTGTAAAAGAATTTTTTGAAGTTGTTGATAGAAAAAAGGCTAATGAGAAATATGAGGAATTTGATTTTTACGATATAGTTTTGTTGTCAGATGCTGATTTGAAAACTGCATTGAATTATATTGATATGGAGGAGCTTGCTGGTGCTTTAAAAAGATCCAACAAGACTATACGCGATAAAGTTTTTTCGAATCTTTCTAAAGATACACTTTCCATCTTAGAAAATATAATGCGAGGAATTTTTACACTTAAAGAAATTGTACAAGCTCAAGAAAAAATTACCTATGATCTTCGCTACCTTGGATATAAAAACATAATTAATCTAAATAACTTGCCATATTGTGACTTACCCTCAGAGATAAACACAGTGATCGAAAAGTATAACCGCATATATGATACTTTTTTGAACTTTGTAAAAAATTATCAATTTCGTTTCGAGGATATTCTTTTGTTATCTGATAGTGATATTAAAATAATTTTATCATTATTTGATAAGGAACTGTATGTACTTAGATTTTCGAAGGCTACTGAAGTATTTGAGCATATGTGTAGTCTCCTAAGTCAAAGTGCATTAGATATGTTAAAAGAAGATATTGAATATAGTGGACCCATTTCTAAGTCATGCATTCTGGAGATGCAAGAAAAAATTCTATATAAAATTTGTGAACTTATAGCACTTGAAGATATAGTTATAAGTGATGAAGTTTGTGCAACATTTGCAAAGCGACCTAAACAAGAAAATGAATTAGCAATATATATAAAAGAGAGACAATCCTGTTTAAATTTTTTAAAAAAGCAAGGAATTAAATTTAACGATATTTCAATGTTGTCAGATAGAGATTTCGGGCGACTTTTGCGAGATGTAAGCTCCAGTACTGCTGCTTATGCAATTATGATTTGTACTCCAGAAATGCGTAATAAAGTTTTTCGTAATATGTCAAAGCGTGCTAGCGAGTACTTACGTAAAAAAATGTATTTGATGTTGCCTGCAACTGTTAAAGATGTACGAGAAGCTCAAGAAGAATTTGTTGAAATTATTGAAGCTCTTTATGAATATGACGAAATTGACTATGACACCATATTTGATACATATATTTCTGATTATGATATTTTTACTTTCGAAAAGAGAAGTGATCCTCTTGAAAATTTTATACAGGAAAATATTTATAAATATGAAAAAGCCTTTGAGCGAATGAAAGATAAGGAATTTGAATTTAATGATATTGCTTTTTTGGCTGATATATTTATAAAAAAACTTTTACAAGAAATAAGTTTTGAAGAGCTTACCATTGCGTTGCAGCGTGGTTCAGAATATACGAAAAATAAGTTTTACCAAAATATGTCGAAACGGATTAGTGGTGTATTAAAGAATGATATTGAATCATTGGAAAATGTTTCTGAAAAGGATATAGACACTGCTATGAAAAATATAGTTTCTACTGTTATGGATTTGGAAAAAAATGGTGAGCTGATTATTTTTAGAACAAAAGATGATATGTTAGTTACCAAAGATGATATTGCAAAATACGATATTAAATAATATGAATACTAATTTGTATCATAAACTTTTGCGAAATGTTTTTGTAGATATGCCGATGATACACATAAAGAGGTCTTACAAAAATATTTTACAATTTGCTTAAAGGATATACGCAAACAGGATAAGGAGTTTTTATATGGCAAAAAGCATTTATAGAAGTTTTGAAACTAAACCTGAAACTGTGGTTTACCAACTTGAGTTGACAAAAGATTTTACACCTCAACAAGAAGAAGCTATTGAACTTGTTGAAACGGACTCGTATGAAGGACCGAGCATAGATGATTTAAAAAACGAAGCTGAAGAATTCAAAAAAAACTTTGCTGCTGAAAAAGAAAAACTTCTTTCAGATGCTCGAAGTGAAGCTGATAAAATTATTAAGGAAGCAGAAAAAGTTGCCTTTGATGAAGTAAAAAAACAAACTGATGAAGCTCAAGTTATAAATCAAAAGGCTGTTGACAATGCAAATAAAATTTTAAAGGACGCTGAACAAAAATCCAAAACTATAATTGCTGAAGCCGAATCCGAAAAAGAGGGAAAGCTTAAAGAAGCCTATAACGAAGGTTTTGACAAGGGACGCGAAGACGGTTTTAAAGAAGGTGAACTTGAGGCTGAACGATTGATTGACCGCTTGCATGTAATAATCAACAAAACTCTTGACCGCCGTGAAGAAATTCTTTCGGAAACTGAACAGCAAATTGTTGATTTGGTTTTGTTAATGACTCGAAAAGTTGTAAAAGTGATTTCAGAAAATCAAAGGAATGTTGTTATTTCGAATATAGTACATGCTCTAAGAAAAGTAAAAGGACGAGGCGATGTTATAATTCGTGTAAATCTTTCCGACTTAGCTTTAACTACTGAGCATACAAGAAACTTTTTAACTGTTGCCGAAAATGTAAACAACATAACTATAGTTGAAGACTCGACCGTTGACCCGGGTGGTTGCATTGTGGATACCGACTTTGGTGCAATTGATGCGCGTATTCTTTCGCAGCTTAATGAACTCGAGCAAAAAATTTTGGAGATTTCACCAATTAAAACAAAACTTAAAACTGGTGGAGCTTTGTAAAATAATGGCGTTGTAGATGTAGCTTTTTAGTGAAAGCTTTAAGGAACACTTGAACGGGGGAAAAGTGGTAGACATTTTAGAAAAGTATACAGATATTATTACTGAAACTGATCCTATAAAATATGTAGGACGCGTAACAGCAGTGTATGATTTAACTGTTGAATGCTCAGGAATGCTTGCTGTGTTGGGTGAGCTTTGTCAAATTGTTGTTGATGATGCAAGTGATACAAAAAATATTTTAGCTGAGGTTGTAAGTCTTAGTGACGACACTGTAAGGTTAATGTGTTATGGGCAGACTGAAGGTATTCACATAGGAGCAAAGGTTATTGCTTCTGGAGAAGTTGTTTCAGTTCCTGTAACAGAAAAATTACTTGGTAGGGTTGTCAATGCTTTGGGACAGGCTATTGATGGCAAGGCTGAAATTTATTCAAAGAAGCGTATGCCCATTTTAAACACTGCTCCCGATCCAATGAAACGAGTTCCTATTACGCAAAGAGTTGTTACAGGTGTTCGTGCGATAGATGGTTTTCTTGCAGTAGGACGAGGGCAACGCTTGGGAATTTTTTCTGGAAGTGGTGTTGGAAAGTCTACCTTGATGGGAATGATTGCTCGTAACACAGACGCTGATGTAAATGTTATTGCTCTTATTGGTGAACGAGGGCGTGAGGTTATGGACTTTATACAAAATGACCTAGGTCCCGAAGGTTTAAGTAAAAGCGTTATTGTAAGTGCGACCTCTGACACAAGTCCGCTCTCCCGATTGCGAGGAGCTTATACCGCAACTACCATTGCCGAATATTTTCGTGACAGTGGAAAAAATGTTATGTTACTTTTTGACTCCGTAACTCGTTTTGCAAAAGCACAAAGGGAAATCGGACTTTCTGCAAATGAGCCTCCTGCTACACGTGGTTATCCGCCGAGTGTTTTTGAAAAAATCCCAAAGCTTTTGGAGCGAGCAGGTACAAACGAAAAAGGTTCAATTACAGGGCTTTATACTGTGCTTGTTGACGGTGATGATTTGGACGAACCGATTTCTGACACAGTTCGCGGAACCTTAGACGGACATATTATTCTTTCTCGAAAGTTATCGGAAAGCGGACACTATCCTGCTATTGATGTGCTAAAAAGTATTTCTCGACTTTCCCGTCGAGTTTCAGGTCGTAAAACAAATGAAGCTATTTTGAAAATGCGAAAGCATTATGCTATCTATAAAGAAAACGAAGATTTAATTTTAGTAGGTGCATACCAAAAAGGAAGTAGTGAAATATTGGACGAAGCGATTTCTTATTTTCCGAAAATCGAAAATTTTTTACTTCAAGATGTTGCTGAAGAAGCACCGATTGAAGATACTCTAAGTCGAATTTCCGAACTCAGTGGGGTAGATATTCCTGAAACAGAATATTATGGTGAGGGAGTTGGTACTCGTAAAAAATTTGTAGTACAAAAAAAACAAGACGAAGAATTTTCACAAGTTAATGCAGTTCTAAAATCAAAAAGCGGAGACCTTAGTTAATGAAGACATTTCGTTTTCGTTTAGAAAAAATTTTGCAGTTACGAAGCTTTTATGAGGAGCAAGCTAAGATTGAGCTCGGGCGTTGTAATCGAGAAGTGGAAAAAATAAAAAACGTCTTAAAACAAATTGCTTCGGAAAAAGTGTTAACACGAAGGGCTATGGGTTTTAACGATTTTAACCTACAAGATTTTTTAGCATCAGAAACATATTTAAAAAACCTAGATGCAAAAAAAGAAATTTTTTTAGAGCGTCTAGTAACAGCCGAACTAAAAGTCGAAAAAGCTCGCAAAGAATTTATCGCTGCAAGTCAAAAACGAAAGATTCTAACAAAGCTAAAAGAAAAGCAAGCATTACAATGGAAGAAAGAACGGCAGCAAGAGGAAGATGCCATCCTTGACGACATTGTAAATAGTAAAACTGTTCGAGAAAGATTTTTATAAACTTACCCCTTTATCCGAACATTTTCTCCTTCACTTTCTATATAAATCAAGTGCTATTCTTTCTATCTTCTGCTTTATATACGAACGAATACTTTTGTCGATGTAAAAATATCATATTTTCTCTATTTTTAGGCTTTTTTTTAATTTTATCTTACAATTTTTTAAAAAAAAGTGCATAAATCTTGTTAAAAAGGCTTGACTTTTTCGGGGGGGGGGGTATAATAGAAGCAATTTTCAAAATGACTTTTGTCTAGAAAAAATTTAATTTGATGAATAGTATGGAGACTATTCAGTAGGAGAATGAAAATGAAAAAACTTTTTTTTAGTTTATTTCTAACAGTGTTTTGTTTAGGTGCTTTTGCTCAAACATCTAATGACAAAAAAGTATCTTTGGAAAATAAAACGACAGCTGGGACCTTTATCAATGAAATTGATAAATCGTTTGGAATTGACCTTGAGGCTTTTTCTCAGTTCGGCTCGTTTGACAGACCCTTTATTCATTCAGGATTAGGAAATCCAAATGGGGTTCAAGCAAGAGATTTTAGTAGAGGGGAGTTTACATTTGGCTATTATCAGCCGGGTACGATGCCAATGTCGTTTTCCTTTGATTTTGGAGGAGAGGCTTTTGGGGGGATTAATCGAAAGGGTAAGAGTGTTAAAAACACATGGGACAATATCGATCACAAAAAATTACTTACGACCACTACCACAACCTATAATGCGATGCCTGTGTTTGAAAGCTCTAATTTTTCAACGCAGGTTTTACTAGGTCTTGGTAATGGAATGGCAACAGGTGTTATACTAGATTTTAACACAAGGGCTTATGCTCCAAATATTAACCACTATAAAAAAGTTAAATATGAAGACCACGATAACGGTGATAATAATTATGAGGAAAATTATAAGAATATTATATCTGCTCCGACATTTGATCCATCAACTGGTATAACAAGTGGAACAGGTGAAGCTAACCCGCGAGGCTTTGATTTTGGTGTGACAGTTCCTTTTGCCTTTTCACTAGGAGACATCAAAAATGTTGCAAGCGTAAACATAGACTCTTATATAACAACGCGAAATGGTTCATACAAGAATTCTCGCAAGGATAATAATATTGACTACAAAACAAAGGGTATTGACGCTCGTACAAGTTTAAATCTAGGCTATGGAGTAATGTTGCCAGCAGGTCGAGAAGAGGATTATTGGTTTACAAAGGCTGATCTTAGCTTTATCTTTAACTCGAATAATTCAAAACAAGATTTTAAAATTAAAGATAGCAGCATTGATGCCAGTGGTGATATACAAACAAAATATAAAACTGGTGTACAATTTGGTTTTGGTGTAACTGGTGGTCGTTTGTTTGATTTTAGCTCACCATCAAAAGTGATTAGTTTTAGATTAAAACCAACAGGTCATTTTGATTTTAATCTAGGTCGTCGTGCAGCATATAACCCAAAAACTACTACCAAGGGTAGTGCTGGGGGGATTGAGCTTTCTGTAACTGAGGAGAAATTTGATGAAAAACCTCTTATTACAAATATAAATGCATCGATGAGTTTACCGATGGGATTAAAGATTTTACCTGAAAACTGGAAGATCGGCTTTATACTTGGTGCAACTCCTGAGGCTGGTGTTCGGTCAATAATTAGAAAAAACAGAAATAAAGACGGTGCAAAAACCAAATCAAACACTAACGGCACAACTACAGAATCATATGATAATATTACCGTAGAAAGTGGTGTTACCGCACGATCTGTAGCTTTTTACTTTGCGGAAGAGCACAATATAGGTTTAACAGTTCCTTTTGAAAATGGTGCACACTTGGATATTTCAATGAATGGTAGCAATCTTCTACTCTTGGAAGCTTTTACAATTCAAGCATTTATTCCATTAAAATAAAGCTTAATTAGTAAAAACTTAAGATTTGGTTTTATATAAAGCATTATGTAAAACCAAATCCTCCTCAATAAAATTGGACTCGGAAAAAAATTTTTTTCCGAGTCTTTTTGCAAAAGGGCTTGACTTTTTTAAGAGAGAGTTTTTTTATTATTTCAAGTAGCTTGCAGTTATAGTTTTTTCTGCTTTTTGTAAAGCTTGTTCGGCTATTTTACGCCACCTTAATACCGAAATTAAGCCCGCTTTTGTAATTGTTGAAGTGAGTAAAATAAAAATATTTTATAGCTTAGTTTCCGAGAAAGATTTTTATAAACTGACCCCCTTGACAAAATGTTTAAAAATCATTAAAATGTCGCATTTATAAATGCTAGCTTAGCATTTAAATTTAAGAATAGAGGAAATTTTATGAAGAAATTTTTTACAATTTTAGTTTTGATATTATCGCTTGGGCTTTTATTTTCGTGTAAAGAGAACGAAGTTGCGGATGAAAATGCAGAAGCGGAAAAAGCTAAACCCGAGCAAACGGAATCTCAAGAGGCTAAACCGCCAACAGCTAAGGAAACAGGCGAAGCATACGGTATTATTTTGGCAAAGTCCATTCAAGCAAATGGTATAGAGCTAGATATTGAAGCTTTAAAAAAAGCGTATATGGAATATATTAAAAAAGATATTCCTCAAGATAAAGAACAACTTGCGGTTCTAACGATAAATTCGGCAATGCAGATTGCTTATCAAAAACAAGCTGATCAAAATAAAAAAGCTAGTGAAGAATTTTTAGCTAAAAATGCAAAAAAAGATGGCGTTAAAAGCTTAGAAAGTGGTTTGCAAATTGAAGTTTTGGTTGAGGGAACAGGGGCAAGTCATAAGCCCGGTGATTTATGTAAAATTCATTATATAGGCACTTTTTTAGATGGCAAGGAATTTGATAATTCGCATTCGCATGGGGATGGCGAGCCTGTTGAGTTGGATAGTAGGATGGTTATTCAGGGGTGGCAGGAAGGTTTAACGCATATGAAAGTTGGTGGAAAATACAAGCTTTATGTACCCCATGACTTAGCCTATGGAGCAGAAGGTGTTCGTGGAGTTATTCCTCCTTGTTCCGCATTGATTTTTGAAATAGAGCTTGTTGAAACAAAGGCTAACGAAACTAATGAATTTTCCTCTGCCGAACAGTAAACGCTGCTTCGAGAAAACTTGCTTAAAAAATGTTGATTTTAAAGTTTTTTAGAGACTTAAAGCGTACTTTTTTAAGTGCTATCAATGAAAAATGTGCCTTATCTACTACTTGTTATCGTTTACGAAGTAAAAAGGTAGTTTTAGGGGTTTGTGCGGGACTTGCAGAGGTGTATTCGTATCCCGTTGTAATTATGCGTGGTTTTTTTATTGCACTGAGTTTTCCCTTTGCTTTAAGTGTTGTTGCTTACTTTTTTTTGGCATTGATTTTGCCTGTTGAGGATTAACTTGCAAAAGAGTAGGTTAATTCTAAATAAAAAAAGAAACTTAAAACACTTGACTTTTTATAAAAAATAGGATATAATACAAGATAATTTTGACTTGGAGGATTTTATGGCTGTACCTAGAGCAAAAACGTCTAAGGCTCGTTCGAGACGAAGACGCGGAATAAATATGAAATTAAAAGCACCGAATTTGATTGAATGTGCGTCCTGTGGTAACTTAATTACTTCACATAGAATTTGCCCAAAATGTGGCTTTTACAAGGGACGACAAGTTGTAAATCCTGAGACCCTTTAGGTTTTGGGAACTTAGTATTTATTTTAGGAGATTTTTAATGGATGCTTTATTTGAAAAGATGAAAAAGCTAATTGCTGAAAAATTGGAAGTTGATGAATCAAAGATTACTATGGAATCTTCGTTTCGTCAAGATTTAGGCGCAGATAGCTTAGATACTTATGAATTGGTTTATGCTATTGAAGAAGAAATGGGCGTTTCTATTCCTGACGAAAAGGCTAATGAGTTTGAAACAGTAAAGGACGCTTACGAGTTTTTAAAATCTCAAAAATAAGACGCCCGCATCGTGTTTTTTTTAAATTCGAAAATTTCACGGGAACGACAAAAAAAGTTAAAGCTTTTTCAAAAAAAGGCAGGAGTAAGGTTTAAAAATATACACCTGCTTGAGCAAGCTCTGACGCATCGCTCCGCTGTCAAAGTTCATAGCAAAAGCAATGAAAGACTGGAGTTTTTAGGCGATGCGGTTTTGGGCGTTATTGTATCGGACTATCTTTTCCGAAACTTTCCTAAAGCTGATGAAGGGGAATTAACGCGGATAAAATCTGCTGCTGTTTCTGAAAATTCGCTTTTTACTCTTGCGGATCATCTGCATATTGCTGACTATTTAGTCTTAGGAAAGGGCGAGATGATGTCGGGCGGTAAAGAAAAAAAAGCAATTTTGGCAGATTCGCTTGAAGCTTTAATTGGAGCGGTTTATATTGATTCGGGGTTTAAAATAGCAAGGGGTTTTGTTTTAAACCTAATGGAAGAGCAAATTAAAATAATTGCAAGAGGTGAGGACTTTGAGGATTTTAAGTCTATACTTCAAGGTTTTGCCCAGCGAAAATTTAAGACCCGCCCCATCTACACTGTAGAAAAAACCGAGGGACCTGACCACGATTTACGATTTTGGGTTTCTCTAAAATTGGATAAATATAGTTTTGGTCCTTGTGTAGGAAAAACTAAAAAAGACGCAGAGCAAGAAGTTGCTACAATTGCTTGTAAAAAATTGATAAAATGAGTTCTTTTGAAATTACACTTTAGCGTTTAACTTGCGTTTTGCTCTCATCGCTTGCGAGTTTGATTGCTGTTCTACGGCTTGCTTACGCGGGAAGTTTTGATACAAAAATTCCCGCCCAACTTTGCCAAATTTGCGTTTTAGCTCATTTGCTAGTTTAAGACGCCTTGCTTTAGCTGGGCAAGGCGATAAGCGTTTTTCGCAAAAAAGCTTTTCTTATAAATGTTAAATCTAAATATATTGGGTATTGAAAATTATTTTAATTTATTGTATAATGCGTGAATTTAAGGATAGTATTTATGGCAAAACTAAGGGCAATTGAAATGGAAAAGGCGTATTCCCCGAAAGATTTTGAGGAACGGATTTATTCGGAGTGGGAAAAAAATAATTTATTTGTGCCGAGCGAGTCAAAGACGGGAAAGGCTTTTGTAATTCCTCTTCCGCCACCGAATGTTACGGGGATTCTTCACATTGGACACGCTTTAGATCATGTTTTGCAGGATACGCAAATTCGTTTTCATAGAATGTGTGGTGATGCGACCTTGTGGATACCGGGAACCGACCATGCGGGAATTGCAACGCAAAATGTTGTTGAAAAGCGTTTGCTTGAAAAAGGCTTGTCGCGTAAAAATATGAGCCGTGATGAATTTATCGATCGTACTTGGGAAATTGTAAAAGAGCATAAGGCAACTATAAAAACGCAAATGAAGCGGCTCGGAGATTCGGTTGATTGGAGTCGTGAAAGGTTTACGCTTGATGCGGGACTTTCAAAAGCTGTGCGAAAAGTTTTTACGGATTTGTACAATAAAGGGCTTTTGTATCGTGGTAATTATTTGGTAAACTGGTGCCCGCGTTGCGGTACAGCTTTGTCGGATGATGAAGTGGAACATTGCGACAAAAAAGGAGCAATGTATCATATTTTTTACGAACTAGCGGATGGAGCGAAATTGGCTGATGGTAGTACGCGTTTGGAAATTGCAACAACGCGTCCTGAAACTATGCTCGGGGACACAGCGGTTGCAGTTCATCCTGAGGACAAACGCTACAATTATTTGATTGGAAAATTTGTAAACTTGCCCCTTGTTAATCGAAAAATTCCGATTGTGGGTGATGCTTATGTTGATAGAGACTTTGGAACGGGGGTTGTAAAAATCACGCCCGCTCATGACCCGAATGACTGGGAACTTGGGAAACGGCACAAGCTTGAAGTTATAAATATTTTGCGGGAGGATGCAAGTCTAAATGATTCTGTTCCCGAAAAATATCGCGGGCTTAGTTTGGAAAAGGCTCGTAAAACGGTTATCGGTGATTTAACGGAGCTTGGGCTTTTTAAAGAAAGCAAAAAAATTAAGCATTCTGTTGGGGAGTGTTATCGCTGTCATACAAGTGTAGAGCCGTATTTGTCGAAACAATGGTTCGTTAAAATGAAACCTCTTGCCGAAAAAGCTTTGAATGCTTGGAAAGCAGGTGAGGTAGTTTTTTATCCTAAAAAGTGGGAAAACACTTATTCGCATTGGCTAAATAATATCCGAGACTGGTGTATTAGTAGGCAACTTTGGTGGGGACATAGAATTCCTGTTTGGTATTGTAAGGACTGCGGTGCAGAACTTGTAAGTGAAACCGATTTGAACGAATGCCCAAAGTGCTCGTCCAAAAATTTGCAGCAAGACCCTGATGTTTTGGACACTTGGTTTTCGTCTTGGCTTTGGTCCTTTTCAAGTTTGGGTTGGCCCGAAAAAACGCAGGATCTTGAAAAATTTTATCCGACTACAGCCCTTGTTACGGGTTATGATATTTTGTTTTTTTGGGTGAGTCGTATGATTATGGCGGGCTTGCAATTTACAGGAGAAGTTCCGTTTAAGTATGTAAACTTGCACGGATTGACACGCGACAAACAAGGACGCAAAATGAGTAAATCGCTCGGAAATGGAATTGACCCGAACGAAATTGTCGAAAAATATGGTGCCGATGCTTTAAAGTTTACGCTTTGCTTTATGTGTGCACAAGGGCAGGATATTGCTATTGATGATGAAACTTTTAAGTTTGGCTCAAAGTTTTCAAATAAGGTTTGGAATGCAAGTCGGTATATTTTGTCTAATTTGGAAGGACGAGAAATTTTACCCATTTGTGAAAAAGATTTAACGGAGCTTGATCTTTGGATTTTTCATAGGTTAAATGAAGCTACAAAAAATATACGCGAAGCTTTGGAAACTTTTCGATATAATGATTCTGCACAAACTGCGTATGAATTTTTTTGGAACGATTTTTGCGACTGGTATCTTGAATCAACAAAGCTTGCAATGAAAGACGGAGACGATGCCGAAAAGGACAGAACGATTTCGGTATTACTTGCCGTCTTGGAAGAATCTTTGCGTTTGTTGCATCCACATTTGCCCTTTGTTACAGAGGAAATTTATTCGAAGCTTCCTGAGAATTGTGTTTTTGGTGCAAAGCAAAAATCGGCTCACTTGATTACCGCTGACTTTCCCGCCTTTTCGGAAAAGCGAATTGCGGAAAACTCTGCAAAAAAATTTAATGCATTGCAGGAAATTGTGCGGGATATTCGTACCTTGCGTGCGGAATGTGGAATTGACCCGCAAGCAAAATTGCGGGCTTGTTTGCTTGTTCAAAAAGGTTCGCCTGCCGAGGAAAGCAAAAAGCGAAGTGAAATTATTATGATGCTTGCAAATTTGAGTGAGTTAAACTTTATTGAAAAAGCTGAGGAAAAACCAAAAGCGTCTATAGGCACTGTTGGTGAAGGCTTTGAAGCCTTTATTGTTGCGGGAGAGGGCTTGGATATTGAAAAGGTTTCAGCTCGTTTTGAAAAAGAACTTGAAAAAGAAAATGCGAATTTTTCAAGACTTGAAGCAAAGCTAAAAAATAAAAACTTTATCGAAAACGCTCCAGCTGAAGTTGTTGCAAAAGACAGGGAAACGCTTTTGGAAATAAAACGCCGTATTGAAAAGCTTAACAATTACAAAAAAGAGCTTTCAAGCCACTAGAATAGGACAAAACTCGGAGCAAATATGAAAAAGCCTGAAATTATACGAAGGGATTTACGCCCTTTAACTTCCGTACACTTAGCACCATATATGCAAATTGCAACAGCGTTAATCGGTAAGGAGCGAGAAGGTGGTGGGAATATGTTCCGCCATCAAGTCGACACAATGAGCGTTTTAATTGATTATGGATATGTTGACAGCGTTTTGTTAAAAGCCTCTTTGATACACGATGTTATTGAGGACATTCCTGATTTTAATGTAAACGAAATTTTAACAATTGACTCAGAGTCGGGACAGGTTTACGAGCTTGTTTTAGAAGTTTCAAAAAAAACGGGACAAGCTAAAAGTGATTACTTAAAAGGCATTATTCAACACGGCTCCGAAAAAGCGAAAATCCTAAAATCCGCAGACCGCATAAGCAATATGGTTAGCTTAGGATTTGTTAACGAACCCGAATTTATCGAACGCTATTGTGACGAAACCGAAATTTATGTTTTTCCGATTGCCCTTTCTGTAAACTACAGTATGTACGAAGAACTTTTGCACCTCGTAATGTCAAGGCGAAAATATCTTGCCGACTCAGGATATTTAATGCAAAAGAGTTGAATAAAACAGATTTCTAAAAACTTCCATTTTGCAAGTCTATTGACTGAAGCCAAGATTTAAGAAATTTATTTACATAAATAAGATGAGCCGTGCTTTGTGAAAAACGCTTATCCCCTCGTTTTGGAACTCGGGGTTTTTAAACTTAGCGATGAACTTTTTCAGTAAAGTGGCAATGAGGGCGTGGATTTTTATTCTTAAAAAATCCACGCCTAAGTAAAGCGGAGTCCAGCAATAAAACTCGAAGCGAAGAGAACAGAACGCAAATAAAACGCTAGAGCGTATCTCCAACACGAACGTTTTTTCAAAAGTTAGCTTTTCCGCCTTTGGTTGTGGGTGGAAAGTTTCTTTCACTGTGAGTTTTTTTTGCAAGGCAGAAAAGCTAACTTTTGAAAAAACGTTCGTGTTGGAGATACGCTCTAGCGTTTTATTTGCGTTCTGTTC
>JARGFC010000009.1:0-3028 GCA_038397925.1 Treponemataceae bacterium | reverse complement strand
TCGTCAAAATTGCCTTTACCCGTATCTTCAGGCGTTGAAAACCCTATAAGGTCTGATGCCGTTAAGACATTATCAATATTGCCCAAGACTGACATCAATTTTTTGAAAGCATCACCACTAAGCTTTATATCTCCTCCTGCCCCAATTCCTATTTCACCCTTGAAAAACAAAGCAACACGTCCAGTACTATCTTTGGCTATGCCAATACTACCTCTACCCGCAATCATTAAACCAAGTCCGGGGTCTACCAAAGCAACTTCCTCTATATCCCTCCCATCCGGATCCGTATACTTCACCGGATTATTCCCAGCATAATGGTACAAGTGCAAGTTCACCACATTGAAAACACCGCCTATACCAGGCAAGTTCTCGTTGTGCTTCTTTACTTCATCATTTATAGGAGCCTGCGGGATATACTTCCCTAACGCCGGGTCTCCCGATAACCACCTACTATACTTCGGATCTAAATACCTTGCTCCATAATAGTACAAACCCGTTTCTTCGTCAAGCTCTTTGCCGGTGAAACGGAAGGGCAGTTTGTCTAACCCCGCAGCAACTTCCTCTATCCAAAGCTCTCCGTAAGGTGTGTATTCGATGTGCTCGTACTTTTCACCCCTAGCGTCCGTGATAAACTGTGCACTTTGCAAGTGATCGGCGTGGTAGTAGTAAAGCTTCGCCGCCTGCTCCGTCGTGTCTACTCCCGCTTGGTGCGTAAGGGCTGTCACGAGCCGTGAGTTCCCGACAAAGATGTGCTTACTGACCCGTAGCCCGTGTTCGTGGTTCGGCTCGTGGGCGACTTGCTGCATGCCGTAAAAGTTATTGAAGTACAGCGTTTCGCTATTTGTTTCTTGGCAGTACTTTAACGCCCGCTGCATTTTTATCTTTCACCTTCTCATCTCACATCTTTTATGGGATGGTTCGTTTTTATAGCTAGTTTTTTTTCTATGTGAATTTCTGCATTCTCTTTCTTGCAAAAAAAGTAGCTATCAATTGTAGAATATTTATCCGCAACTCCAAAAAAGAATTTAGAAATTGCCAATCTTGCTGGCGTAAGAACCTTATCATATTTACCTAACAAGTAGCCACCATCAACATGGGCAAATAAAACATAAACTTGATTTTCTTTTATTTTAATCTCTTTGCCTTGTTTGTATATTGGTATTTTTTTCAATTGATATGTATTTTCCTCATAATTAATATAAAACTCGTATAAATATTCACCGAGTGATAAATAGCTTGGATCAAAATTTTGGGTACTTTGTTTCATTACAAACTTACCTTGTCCTGAATAAATGATATCGCCAGTGGTCATGTCTACGACATGACACACTCCTTTAATGTCAGAAGAATAAGAATTGAGGTACAACATTTCTTTTTTTTCATCAAACCAAATCTCTTGCCCAGAATAAGTCTTGCGTACAGAATGAGGTAACTCCTTAATCCATTTTTTTATACCTGTATAAAGATCATAGCATATCAATTCCTTCTTGCACAAAGTATATATATGTTGCTCTGAGAAATAAACAAGAGAGCGGTCATCAATAATAAGATTATTAAGCTGATTTCGAGTTTTTGTTTCTGTATCATATAGAAAAACACCTTGTCGAGCGTCCATTGAATCTTCTGCATTACCAACAGCAATTAAGCTAAACACGATATTATTTTCTCTTAAAAATTGTTTAACCGAGAACCATGAGGTTCCATGTGCTATTTTATGTACTACTCTATCATCAATATTTTTTTCAAGACTTGATACTTCGTGTATTTCCCAATCATCAGAAAAATATTGAAAATGAAAATCATTAGCACTACTATTTTTATTTTGTGTGCAAGCTATAAGCGTAATAAAAACAAAAAAGAATAGTAAATATCTCATTTCTTTCATCTCCTTATCAAACCTCCGTTATGTTTTTCTATATAATCATGCACACCATTAGGGACAATACCAAGTCCCGCATCTAGCCCACTTCCTATTCTAATGCCACTTTGTGGATCCCCAAATACAACATTCAAAATATCTCCACTAACGACAAAAGCATTGAGGGTTTTATTATAATTATTTATTTTACCATCATAATACTTGGAATTTAACTTTGCTGGATTAAATACAATTGCATTTTTCATTAATTTGCCTCCATAAAATTAAGCATTTTCAGATTCCAGTATTATAGAATAAGTCTCGCAAAGAAAGACACCGTATACTCCGTAACTTTCTATGAGTTCAACTAGAATATATGAATTATTTTTTATTTTACCAATAATATTTTTAACCCACTTTTCAGACAAGTTTTCTTTGTTAATGTCGTATAGAGTGCAAAGCAAATTTTCTGCCGTTTTTATTTCAGTGATATCGTCAATGTGGTAAATGTTAATTTCAAATATAATATTCCCAAGTCTAAAATTATTTAGTTTCATGCATTCAACATTTTTAAGCTTGATTAAGTGTCTCATCGCATTCTCATTTTCTAAAAATAAAACTACGTCCTTACCTGCATGTACTTCTATCCCATAAATATTTGCATCATGAAAATCATTAAGTGTATACATAATAACCTCTCAATTTGGATCTAATGGAGTGCCAGGCTGTCTATCTTTATATGTAGGCGGACCATTTTCTGGCCTTGTCCATTTGTGTTGATGCGGTTGCCCTTGCCCGTGGTTGTGGTCATAATCAATATCAACATCAGGATAGCCGTCTTCTTTATAGGTGCGTGTCTGTTTCGGACGTCCATTTTTATCATATATCGTTTTTGGTTCATCTCGCTCACCTCTGAAAGGATTTTTGTTAGATTTATCCCTATCATCATCAGGATCGTTCATAGGTAATGGCGACCCAGAAGTTACAGGTGATTTTATAGATGGTGCTGTAGTAGAAGTTTTGCTCTCATTTTCTTTGTCTGCGGAGTTTGCGTAATGGTTATATAGGGCAATTCCTACTCCCACTCCTACAACAGTAACACCAATTACAACCCAACCGATCGGACCTATTGACACCGCCGCAGCTCCAACTGTTTTACCGGCAGCAGGT
>JARGFC010000008.1:0-12463 GCA_038397925.1 Treponemataceae bacterium | reverse complement strand
TGCGACAAGCACACACTATAATGATGCGACGTTTTGCACTAGCAAAACTCGACAATTAATTTTGTCGACGCTATTTCAGACGACAAAATTAATATAAGGAGTAAATATGGCGAATGAAGTATTGCTTACAGTTACCGAAGACGAAAGACGCATTGCACGTGAAATTTCTGAAAACAATTATCAAAGAATGCTCAAATTTGAAAGTGAAGTAGCCAGAAAAAAAGGGTACAACAAAGGACACGCTGAGGGAGCATACCAAACAAAGTTAGAAACAGCTAGAAAAATGAAACATAAAGGTTTTGATACTACCGATATTTCTGATGTAACAGGTCTTTCCGAGTTAGAGATCGATGAGTTGTAGAACCGCCTAAAAAGATGATACTGAATTAAAGGTCCGTGAATAGGGAGTTTACAAAATTTACTAATCTTAATATGTGCCTTGCAGGTGAAGTCTTTAGAGGTTGGAACAAACATAGGGCATAGGATACGTTTTTCTTCTTTCAAAAAATATTTGGATATTTTATAAAAGCTGAACTTCTTAATTTTGGGTTGAAAAATATTACGCTTTATGATATAATCCGTTCTATGCTTGAAAAAATGCGAAATATTGGAATTATGGCTCATATTGATGCGGGAAAAACCACAACTACTGAGCGGATGCTTTTTTACAGTGGAAAGATCCATAGGATTGGAGAAATTGATGATGGTGCTGCAACTATGGATTGGATGCAACAGGAGCAGGATAGAGGAATTACAATTCAGTCGGCGGCTACGACTATTTTTTGGAAGGATTATCAAATAAATATTATTGATACACCGGGGCATGTGGATTTTACTGCTGAGGTGGAGCGTTCTTTGCGAGTGCTTGATGGTGCCGTTACGGTTTTGTGTGCTGTTGGTGGAGTGCAACCTCAAACGGAAACAGTTTGGAAACAAGCGAATGAGTACAAGGTTCCGCGTATTTGTTTTGTTAATAAAATGGACCGCTTGGGTGCAGATTTTTTTGCCGTGATGGAAAATGTTAAAGAAAAGTTTAAAGTGGAAATAGCTCCTTTGCAAATTCCAATTGGGAGTGCTGATAATTTTTCAGGTATAATTGATTTGGTGAGCCAAAAAGAAATTTACTTTGACGCTAGTACCGAAGGCGAAAAATTTGAATTTCGCGAAATAAGTGACGAAAATTTAGCTTTGGCAAATGAGTGGCGGGAAAAAATGTTAGATACGATTTCAGCTTATTCGGATGAAATTACGGAATTGCTTTTAGAGGGAGCAGATATTCCCGAAACTCTTCTTAAAGCCGAAGTTCGAAAGGCAGTTTTAGCTCAAAACTATGTACCTTTTTTATGTGGCTCAGCAAGACGAAATATTGGTATTCAACCTCTTTTGGATGCGGTAACGGCTTTTTTGCCTGCTCCCGATGAAGTCTTACAACAGGTAGGAACAAACAAAAAAGGCGAACAAGTTAACGTACTTTCTGATAAAACTAAGTTTCCATTAGGTCTTGTTTTTAAAACTCAATATGATAAAGAGGCAGGTTTTTTGTGTTATGTACGAATGTACTCGGGAAAAATAAAAGCAGGCGAACAAATTTTTAATGTTACAAAAAAGAAAAGAGAGCGGGTTAATAGAATTTTACGGGTTCACTCAAATAAGCATGAACAGCTTGATGCTTGTGAAGCAGGAGATATTGCGGTTTTTGTGGGCTTAAAAATGGCACAAACAGGGGACAGCTTGGGAAGCGAGGGATTTCCGATTTTACTGCATTCATTAAGTTTTCCCGAGCCTGTTATTTCTGTTTCTGTAGAGCCTAAAACTCTTTCGGATAGAGACCGTCTAAAAGAGGTATTGGAAATTCTTTCAAAGGATGACCCGACTTTTACAAGCAAAGAGGATACGGAAACAGGACAGCTGATTATTTCGGGGATGGGCGAACTTCACTTGGATGTTTTAACGACTAGGATGTTACAAGACTTTAAAGTTCAGGCTCGAGTTGGTAATCCGCGAGTTTCATATCGCGAGTCTGTTATTAACGAAGCCACCGCCGAGGAAAGCTTTTCAAAAATTATTGCAGGAAAGGAAAATACCGCCTCTCTCAGCTTACGAATTTTTCCGCGTGAGCGAGGAACAGGAAATGCTTTTACAAGTTTGGTTAAAACTGCTTCGTCAAAAGGCGGTGGCAGTGCGTCCAATGCTATCCCTGAAGAAATCCTTGACGCTATAAAGCACGCCGTAGAGGGCTCTTTTTCAGGAGGCATAGTAATGGGTTATCCTTGTGTGGATATTGGTGTGGAGTTACTTTCGGTAGGTTATGATGAAAATACTGCTACGACCTTTGCCTTTGAGGCTGCAACGGCAGGTGCTTTTGACAAAGCCTGCAATGCTGCCTCGCCTGTTTTGCTGGAGCCTGTTATGAATGTTGACATTGAAGCACCGAACGAATTTTTAGGTGAGGCAATGAGTCAAATCACTCAGCGGGGTGGGCTTATTTTAGGCACTAGCATAAAACACGGCTCAGATGTAATCAATGCACAAGCACCGATGGCAAAGCTGTTTGGTTTTTCCACTTCGTTGCGTTCAGTTACACAAGGACGGGCAACTTTTTCTTTGGCGTTTAGTCATTTTGAGGTTAAAAGCAATTAAAAATCTTTGTTAGCGGTTTTTTGCCTATTTGTGATAAATTGACTTGTTTTTTTTGGAATTAACAAAAATAAGAAGGGCGTATTTTGGTCGCCTTTCGGCGACTAGGTGTTGGAAGCTAAAATACAAAATTTTCGTTCAAGGGTTAAACTTTAGAATCTCATTCTTAGCTTGGCAAAAGTTCTTTTTTAAGTAAGTATCGTTTTTTAGAAACTTTTTTTAGAAACTTGTTGACAATTTTGTTGTTATATGATATGAAGTAGCTATGATTTTTTGTGAGATTTTAATAGGAGATTTTATGAAACAGGTAAAAAAGATTTTTTTGATTTTGGTTTTGGTGGGTTTTGCTTTTTCGTGTAAAACAGTAGACAAAAGTGCTAAAACGGATACAGCTAAAAGCAAGTACCAAACTTTGGCAGAAACTCTAACAGAGGAATGTCCTATAAAAGAGGATGAAGATTTTCAAATAGATTATTTCAAATTTGATGAAGCAAAAAGCACTTTTTGGATTTATATGAGATTTCTTGATTTAGAAAAGAAAGATTACACTGATGAAGAATTGTCTGTAATAAAGGATATGTTCACAATAGGAGCCTTAGCAGGAGCCTCAGCAATTGTTGATGATAATCCGGATTTTGCTTCTTTTAAGGAAGATAAAATAAACACAGGCTTTGCTTGTAAGGATGAAAACGGTGTTGAGCTTTTTGATGTTATAGTTGAATATGACGAATATTAAGCTAATTATTTGAAATTCTTTTTTATATACTAGCGAAGCAAGTTTTTTAATTAATCTTTATCTTTATAATTTTTATTTTGCTTTTGAAAAAGATTAACAATAAATAAATATTTTAAATAAAACTTTTATAAAACTTAAGATTTTCTCTTGATAAAAATTAAAAAACTTATTATATTTAAACTTGTATTTCGGTTGTAAAACAAATGAAAAAGAAAATTATAAGCACTTGTCCGATTTGTAACAATCGCTTGGTTGTTACAAAACTTCATTGCAATTCCTGTAGCACGACTATCGAGGGGGAGTTTAACTTACTGGAGTTTTACGCTCTTTCTGATGAGCAGTTAAATTTTGTGCGTTGTTTTTTGCGTAATCGTGGAAATATCAAGGATGTGGAAAAAGAACTTGGGATTTCCTACCCCACAGTGCGAGCGAAATTGGATGATGCCCTAATAACTCTTAATATAGTTTCTGAAAACAAAGAAGAAATTAGCAAAAAAAATACTGAAACTTTGAATAAACTTAAAGTAGGTGAAATTTCTGTAGACGAAGCTCTAGAAATGATTCTCAACTAGGATAAATAACAGGAAGTCCTAAAACATAACTAGCTTTAAGTTTAATTTTATGCTATGATAAACCCTTGGAGATTTATATGCGAAAAATGAAGACCGTTGAAGCAAAAGCTTATGCGTATAATTTTATTGATGGAAAATTTTTGCCTAAGGGCAAGGATGAGTATTATTTACGGAATGAGCAGGCGGAAAAAAAAGATTATAGAAATTTAACTTATAGTGAAGTAGAAGCTTTAATTAAAAACGGCAATTCATGCACGAATTGGGACGATGTTTTGGTAGAAGAGCCGTTTAATCCTGCACTTTTGAAAAATAATATTTTTGCCGGCTTGGTGAGAATTGGCAAAATGGAAAATAGCTATTTGCAATATCATGACTTTATTGTGCCGATTGGAATTACAAATAGCAGAATTATTTCTTCGGATATTTTAGGTAATTGTGCGATTCACGATTGTACTTATATTTCGCATTATATAATCGGAGAGCGGGTTATACTTAGTCGTATCGATGAGCTAGGTACAACGAACCATTCAAAGTTTGGTGAAGGGATTGTTAAAGACGGAGAAGAGGAAGCTGTTCGGGTAACGATTGATGTTTTGAACGAGGCGGGAGGGCGAGAAGTTTTGCCCTTTAGTGAAATAATTCCTGCGGACTCTTATTTGTGGGCTCGTTTTCGTGAAGATAAAAAGTTAATTGCATATTTGAAAAAAATGACCCAAAATACTGCTGACACAAGACGCGGGTTTTACGGAATGATTGGAAGTGAGTGTTGTATAAAAAGTTGTCGCATTATTAAGGATGTAAATTTTGGAGAAGCTGTTTATGTTAAGGGAGCAAATAAGTTAAAAAACTTAACGATAAAATCAACCTTTGAGGAACAAACGCAAATAGGGGAGGGCGTAGAGCTGGTAAATGGGATTATCGGTTTGGGGTCTCGGATTTTTTACGGAGTTAAGGCAGTACGATTTGTTACGGGTTCAAATTGCGAAGTAAAATATGGTGCTCGCTTAATTCATTCGATTTTAGGAGACAATTCTACGATTTCTTGTTGTGAAGTTTTGAACGCCTTGATTTTTCCTTTTCACGAACAACATCACAATAATTCTTTTTTGATTGCAGCCTTAGTTCAAGGGCAGTCGAATATTGCAGCGGGAGCAACAATCGGCTCAAATCATAATACTCGTGGGAATGATGGCGAGTTGGTTGCAGGTAGGGGGTTTTGGCCCGGACTTTGCACGACTTTTAAACATAATAGCAAGTTTGCTTCATTTGTTTTAGTTTCAAAAGCCAATTATAATTATGAGCTTAATATTAAATTTCCTTTTTCGCTTGTAATAAATAATGAGCATGCAGAACAGCTGGAAATTATGCCTGCATATTATTGGATGCATAATATGTATTCTTTGGAGCGAAATAATAAAAAGTTTTTAAAGCGAGATCGTCGGATTAAAAAAGTTCAAATAATTGAAACGGATTATCTTGCACCGGATACTGCTTGTGAAATAATGGAAGCTATGAAAATCTTAGAGAAAAAAATTGTGGACGCTTGGCAGGCTGAAACAAATAAAGTGCTTCCGATAGAGGAAATTGTAACAAAGCATTTGGATAAAGCAAAGGCGTTAGAAATTTATTGTAAGGAGCATACTTTTGAGCGGTCTAAACGGCGAGTGCGTTTACTCAAGCCTGTCGAGTCTTGGCTTGCTTATAGGCAGATGCTAGTTTGGTATGGAGTTAAAACTTTAACTGCTTATTTTGCCGAAACAAAAAAAACTATTGCCGATTTTAAAAACTTAAAAAATGAGACGACAGACTTGGTTTGGGAAAATCTTGGTGGACAGCTTATAAACGACAAAAGGCTCAGCGTTTTAAGAAAAAATATCGGAACAGGCAAGTATAAAACTTGGAAAGAAATTCACAATGCATATTTCGAGTTTCACAAGCATTACGAAGACGACAAGGCAGAAAATGCTTATCTTGCTCTTTTAGCGGTAACGGGCGAAAAGATAATTACGGAAGAGCTTTTTAAAACTCTTGTAAAAGAGGCTTGTGAAATTTGTGATTATATAGCCGAACAGGTTTATGCTACTAAAAAGAAAGATTATACTGATGAATTTAGAAAAATAACTTTTCGTAATAAGGCAGAGGAAAGGGCGGTAATTTCTGATTTGCAAAAAAACGAAGTTGTTTCGGGAGCAAAGTTAGAAGCAGAGGAACGCAAAAAGTTTTTAAAAAAGTTTTTGTAAAAAGCTCGCCGTTTTTTGATACGCAATATATTTTCGAAAATAAAGTCTTAATATTTTTAAGTTTTTACCGATAAAGCTTATGAGCGTAGTGGTCAAAACTTTTAAGTTTAAACTCTTTGCAAGAGATAAGCTTTAAAGTTTTAAGCCAAAAAGCTCTAATAAAAGTAGGGGCTTGTCCCCATAAATTTAGCTTGTATTACAAATACTATTATATTTTATAAATAGTTTGAAAGGGGTAAAAAATGAAAAGAATAAGTACAAATCTTCAGTTTACTGACAGTAATTATGCTTTACGCAATCAAGAATTTCGCTTGCAAAATTTGAATAATAAAATACAAAACCAATCAAAGATTCAAGCTTTGCGGGACGACCCAATAGCAGCGGGACATACTGTTAGGTATCAGTCTTTTTTAACGAGACTTGAGCGGTTTGAGAAAAATACGCAAACCCTTAACGACCAGTACAGAATTGCTGAGGGGCATATGGTAAGCTCTTTGGATTTACTACAGCGTTTGCGTGAGCTTTCTGTTCAGGCGGCACACGGCACTTTTACTCCTGATGACTTAAAAAAGATGGCTCCCGAAGTGGACGAGCTTTTGAAGGAACTTGTAGAAAACGCAAACGCGGTTGGTGCTGATGGAGTGCGAGTTTTTGCGGGAACAAAAAGTTTTACCGAACCTTTTGAAGTAATAATGGGTGCCTCTGCTGACGGCTTTAGCGAATCTGTAATTCAGCAAGTGCGTTACAACGGTGCCTTGGACAGCAAAAATGTAGAAATCGATGAACAGTCATTTACCCCCGCTGACACTGCAGGAAACAAGGTTTTTTGGGCTGAAAAGCAAAGCCTTTTTTCAGAAACTGATGCCCGAAACTTTATCGTTACCGAAGATACTTCCATTGAAGTGGATGGGGTTAAAATTGATTTGATAGCGGGGGATAATGTTTATGCCCTTATGTCAAAGATCAATGATTCAGGGGCTGCGGTAAAAGCGTATTTAGACCCAGTTACTAATGGTTTGAACTTGGAAACTACAGATGCTCATCAGCTTTGGCTTAGAGATAACAAAGAAAATACAGTTTTAACTGCCCTCGGTTTAGTTAAAGCTGAGCAAGGACCTCCTTATAACCTTGCAAACTCAGTTCGTGTTTCTGGTGGCTCTATTTTTGATGCGGTAATAGCAATGCGAAATGCTCTCGTAACCGGCGACCAAGAATCTCTGGGTGGAAAAATCCTCGGTACTCTTGATTGCGGAATTGATAATCTCACTGCTAGAATTAGTCAAACGGGTGCTCGATATGAGCGTGGCGAAAAGGTTTTAGCCCGACTTGGTACACAAAACCTAAATGTAACAAATGCCCTCGCCCGCGAATCCGACTTGGACATAACAGAGGCTATTACCCAGCTTAAAATGTTTGAAAACACGCATCAAGCAAGCTTAAGCGTTTTAGGAAAAATGTACAAAAATACGCTATTAAATTATCTTAGGTAAATTTATCTATTTATTAGGCGTTTACCTTCTTTTGTCTTGTTTAACGGAGTAGGGGAGGGCTAAAAAGCCTGCTTTAGATAAAAAAAGATAGCTATTTTTTTAATAATTTTAAGAATGGCAGTAAATTTAATATCAGTTAATTTGTCCATTTATTTATAGGATTATTTGGCAAGACAGATGATGGCAAACTAGTTGACATTATATAGGTTTTAGTATAAAATTATGCAAACATTTTTGGAGGCTTTATGCAAATTATACCCATAGCAAGTGGCAAGGGTGGGGTTGGAAAAAGTTTATTCGCAGCTAACCTTGCAGTTGCACTTTCTCAAGCAGGTAAAACAGTTATTCTTGCAGACTTGGATTTGGGAGCATCGAATTTGCATTTAGCTTTGGGAATGCATCGAAACGAGCACGGCATTGGAACATTTTTAACGGGAAATTCAAGTTTTGAAGAAATTGTTTTGCCAACTAATTATAAAAACTTGCGATTTATCCCCGGCGACTCTGAGCTTCCGGGTTTTGCGGCATTAAAGATTTACGAAAAGAAAAAGCTTATTTCAAATCTTTTGAAACTGGAGGCTGATTATATAATATTAGATTTAGGTGCAGGAACCGCCCTTGGCATTTTGGACTTTTTTTTGCTTTCGCCACAAGGTATTTTAATAACAGCCCCAACTGTAACAGCAATTTTAGATGCCTATCTTTTTTTGAAAAACATTGTTTTTAGAATGATAACGACTTCTTTCCCGAGAAAGTCTAGTGGGAATGCATATTTGGCAAAACTCCAAGAAGATGTCCAAAAAATGCAACGCCTTTATATTCCTCATTTGTTGCAAGAATTAAAAAAGGTTGACCCAAAAAATTGTGCAAAACTAGAGGCAAAGCTCAATAGTTTTAAGCCGAGAGTTGTTATAAATATGGTAGAAAAGCCTGATGATGCTGATATGGTGCTTAAATTGCGTAATTCTGCAAAACAGTTTTTAGATGTTGATTTAGAGCATTTGGGAATTATATCAAAGGATATGGCTCAGGACATTGCCCTGTCGTCGCGTATACCTGTAATTGTCTACAAACCAGATGCCTTGATTTCACAAGGGATTTACCGCATAAGCGAAAAAATTCTTGTTTCGCAGGAACTCCATTTTGCCGATATGGAGAAAAACGATTACGAAGAATATAGCGATGATAGTTTTAATCTTGCGGGTGAAGAGGCTGAAAGCGATTTTCGCTCTCGCCTTTCCTCCCTTGAGGAGATGGTTGGCACAAATGCCATTTCTGTGATGGATTTATACGAAGTTATAAAATCTCAGGACTTTGAAATCTCCACTCTTAAAAAATCAAATATGCTTTTAAAACACAAACTCAAAAAAGCAATTGAACAAGGCTTTGATGTATAAACTCCCTTGAAAAAACTTTTTAGTTTTTTTGAAATTTAACCTTTGTAAAACTTAGGCTTTTTTGTGAAAATTGTTTATCTCCTTGCTTTAGATAGGCAAGGAGTTGTAAACCTAGCGAATGAGTGTAAACGCAAAACTGGCAAAGTCGGGCGGAAATTTTTTATCCAAAAAATTCCCGCTTAAGCAAACTTAGAGAACAGCAATGAAACTCAAAGCGATGAGAGCAGAACGCAAATAAAAGATTAGTAATGGCTAAGCAAAGTGATACTAAATTTTTTTGAAAATAAGCTAGTGGAGTTTGCAATATCAGAAGACCCGATGTTGGAAATATTACAGTGGACGATAGACAAATTGATGGAGATTTAAGTGACACAGAGAACTGGACTGAAAAAGACGTTCATGTGACAGGATGCACTAAAGGACTGCAAGCCGCAATACTCAAATGCTTTTCTGGAGCTTCGTGGTAAAGGTGTAAAATTCATTTTATACGGAATATACTTGCACATATTCCACAAAAAGACAAGGAGCGAGTAGCAGGAAAGCTTAAAGAATTATTCTGTGATGAATTTAGAAACAAATTTTCAAAAGCAATTGAGTGTTTGGAAGATGGTTTTTGAATGTTCAATACAATTTTATGCATTTGAAAAATTAATCCAAAAAAGATTTCAAGCACGAACACGCTTGAGCCGGTTGAATAATGAAATTAGGTGACGGGAAAAAGTCATAGGTATTTTTCCGCACGTCCAATCAACAACTCACTTGATCGGCTCGGTTCTTATGAAAATAAACGGCGAGCTTATATAAAAATAAAAAAGGAATGAGAAAATAATAAGTTAGGTATACCAGATAATTTACACAACTTTAGGGACTTGACTCAAATACAAATAAATTTTAGATAAAAACTCTCATTACTATGTTTACACCCCGTTGGCATATTCAAAGCAACTTTTAGCTCTGCGGAAAAGCTTGTCAAACCATCAAACAAATAAGCAACTCTAATCTCTCACGCAGAAGTTGGCTAATATTCGATTTTGTTTTGATTTATTATAATATTTTTCGAAGTTCAAGAAACCTCTTTATTTGACAATATATTTATAACTTGGCAAAAAAAATTAAACACTTTGATTACATACTTGATTTTTTTTATATTTCGTGATAGTCTTATTGTAATGAAATCATAATTATATAGAGAGGTGAGAAAAGTTTATGAATTCTTTAGTAGGACCTGAATCCACTTGGATTCTTTGGGCTGTTTTGACAGCATGTGCTGCTCTGGCTATTTTTTTAGAACAAAAATATTCGTGGGCGAGTAAAATTACCGGATGTGTTTTAGCTTTAACTTTTACACTTATTTTGTCTAATTTAAATATAATTCCTGTTGATGCACCTGTTTATGATGCCGTTTGGGATTATGTGGTACCCTTAGCTGTACCTATGCTTTTGTTTAATGCTGATATAAAAAGAATAGGTCGTGATTCAGGAAGGGTTCTTATTATTTATCTGCTTAGTAGCATAGGAACTATTTTAGGTGGGTTTATAGCATATTTTGCATTAAAGAACGCTATCCCAGCTCTAAATGACATAGTTCCGATGTTTGTTGGAACTTATGCAGGTGGCTCTGTAAACTTTGTTGCTATGTGTGAACTTTATAATGTGTCAGGAGCAACTGTTTCTGCTGCCTTAGTAGCCGATAATCTTTTGATGGCTTTTTATTTTTTTATTTTAATAGCTTTACCAGCGATTTCCATTATTAAAAAACATTACAAAAGACCATATATTGAAGCCTTAGAAAAACAAACTGATGCTGACAAGGAAGAAAATAAAAATATGGCAGCTAAATATTGGGGGGCAAAAGAAATTTCTTTAAAAGACATAGCTCTTACTGTTGCCTTATCTTTTGTCATTGTCGCAATTTCTGATAAGCTTGCAGGAATTTTTGCGAAAATTTTTCAAGGTGATGATTTAATAAATGCATTTCTTGGTGGTTTGTTGGGTAATAAATATCTGCTTATGACGACAATCACTGTGATACTTGCATCTGCTTTTCCAAAACAAATTAGTTCTATTAGAGGCTGTCAAGAAATAGGTACTTTTTTGATTCATATATTTTTCGCTGTAATTGGTGCTCCCGCATCTATCGGGCTAATATTAAAAGAATCTCCTCTTCTTTTACTTTTTGCTTTGATTATAGTTATTGTAAATTTAATAGTTTCCTTAATTTTAGGAAAAATTTTTAATTTCAACATTGAAGAAATTATTATTGCATCAAATGCTAATATTGGTGGTCCGACAACTGCAGCAGCTATGGCTGTTTCAAACGGATGGACAGCATTGATTGTGCCGAGTATTTTGGTCGGTACTTTGGGTTATGTAATTGGTAATTACTATGGTGTTTTTGTTGGTGTTATTTTGCATTAATATTAAAAATGAAATAGAACATGGCTTAATAAAAACTTTAGTCAGCTAAAATCAAAACCGATTATGTTCATAAGCTGAAGTTTACAAAAGGTGAAAAATGAAATAAAACTTTGATTAGTTTCCTAAATGCATTTTTGGCTGACACCTATGGCACGATAAATACGGCGGATATGCTAAACACAGAATTGACTCGCGATATACCGAACGTTGAAGCTTATCACTTGGGGCTTTTGGTAAAAACCTATAATCGTATAAATCGTATAGTCATAAACATAGAAATATAGCATTTTTGGAAAACTGATTTTCCACAAAGGATACAAATGTATTTACTTAATGTTGGACATCACTTTCTAAAAAAAGAGCTAAAACTAGACGAACCTTATTTTGCGAAAATCGTTTATCCGTTCACTCTGGGTGGGTGAGCGGTCTTAAACTAGTGATGAGTTTTAATGTTGAAGTGGCAAAGTCGGGACAAGAATTTTTGTGTCAAAAATTCTTGTCCTTAAGCAAGCCAGAGCTACGCTCCTCGCTACTGTCAAAGATGGCGAGTTATTACAAAGCATTTGCTATGTTTTGCAACCAAGTTTTGTTAAGTTGTAAAACTCGCATTCCCTTAAAAAAATATAAATTGCAAGAGGTATGCCCAGTTTTTATAAAAATTCTGCAATATTTTCATAAACTTCCAGTGCGGTTAGGTATTTGTGTAGCTTTCTTGGGTAGTTATTCATCCAGTCTTGTATCTTTTGATTTGCTCTTCATTTGAACCTTTTTGGGTATGAAGCGGCGGATAAAAGCTTGTTTGCATTCTCATTGTTGCCTTGCTCCCAAGAGTTGTACGGATGTGCATAATAACACATCGTTCTTTTTTCCCATTCTTTTAGACACGAGGATTCAATTCCCTGCTGATCTAAAAATTCATTGCCATTGTCCATCGTGATGGTCTTAAACATTTTCGGAAAGTCTGCTCCATACC
>JARGFC010000007.1:0-7579 GCA_038397925.1 Treponemataceae bacterium | reverse complement strand
CTGCCCGCCTGCATCATACGTATAGCGCACGACCTCTCCGTCAGGATAGGTTATACTTTGCATGCGTCCGAGGTAGTCGACTTCGTACTTAAAGCTTGCGGTAACCGGCTCTTGGAAGTCGCACCCTCGTTTTATTGTCCGCGTTTCTTCCGTTACCTCGTTGAGCTTGCCGTAGCGGTAATAAGTCTCTCCAGTTTCATCCGTTTTGTGAACGATTTCACAGGCACCGGGTTCACCAGCTTTTCCGTACTCATAACAAGTATCCATACTGAAAGGATAGTCGATTTTGGCAATTCGGTCTAAAGCATCGTATTCTATTTTGTTCATTAAAGTGTTCCTTTAACATCAGCTATTTATGGAATTTGACGACCACAACCATTCAAGTTGCAACGATTTGTTGGGGTTTGGATTTTTGTGCTTTTCCCTGTCAGCAAATCTAGCTTGTACCAGTCGCGCATAGCATATTGTGGTAGCCCCATCATAAGTTCACCAATATCATCTAAAATTGTCAGTGAGTAGTCTTGCGAGTAAAAAAGCGTATTGCCATCCAAGTAGTACAAACCTTGTACACGATATTTTTTTGCCCGCAATAAACGCTTTATATTTAATTTTTGCAAAGTACCTGTTTTCAAGTTGAGTATAGCTAAATAGTCATCATCGCTAATACCAACAAGTCGAGTACCTTGACTGTCGGGGCGTGCATATTTTAATTTTTCTTTTAGTGGTATAAACTTGTCGATTGTGCAATCATAATAAGCGTTATCATAGAAAATTTTATTATTTTTGTAATCTACTAATAGCCCTAAAACGTTATCGTATTCTAAATTCACAATTCTTTCTTTTTCCATTTGCAAATTAACGATACAAAAATCATCATATGTATCTGCAATCTGGAATAGTATATTTCCGTTATTACATGCAAAAACTCCCATAGGTTGATAAGACTGATAAAAAAAATAATTTTCTAATTCTATCCGATTTTTTATTACTCCAAAAATATAGTGCTTCTTATAATCAAAATCGCTACATACCACATACATTTTTTTATTAGTATCATCATACACATACAAGTCAAAATATAAGTTCTTTTCTTTGTTAAACTGATTCAACGCCTCAAGACTTACAATGTCTTTCCCATAAAATAATTTACTACCTGTATCGTCTACATAATACATAGCTGCAACGCGTGAACCATTACACGATACATAAGGCATAAGTAAAATTCCAATAAAAATATATTGAACAAGTAAAAGTCTTTTCATTTTTTACCTCTTTTACAATATTTCCTTCATTAAATGAATATTTTGTAGGATCGTAGGGAATAAGATCTTCTTTATGTATATAAAAATTACCTGGATCCAATATACATAAATTGTCAACTACAGATATGATTTCATATAATCCACCCAATGCCAAATCGTTATCCATATCAGATTGTTGTTTTTGCTTAAATGGATGAAGATAATCAAACTTTGATAATTCAAAGTAAGTTTCGGGCGAATAAATATATTTCATATGCTACTCCTCTATATGTACGCCCCTGTTGGGAACAGTGGAATCGTAGTGATAATTTCATACTTTCTAACTAGATTATAATTGCTTTTAAGAAAAAATCAAGCAGAGAGTAAAGTTGATAGAATAGGAGTAAACAATCATAGTTAGAATATCAAAAAAGTAATGAAATAAATGATAGGAATTTCTTTGATAATGATACTGGCATCAATTGGGGTGATGTATTTATTTTACTTTTTTGTTCTTAAAAAACCAAAACAGAGAAATAAAAAGGGAGGGACGCACAATGGAGAAGCTAAGGAAAAAGAGAGAAAAGAAGCGTGAGTATAATTATAGAGGAGTTTTTAATGAAAAAATTTTTACCTGTATTTTTTAATTTTTCTTCTTGACTAAATCAAAAAGTTTTCGTATGTTTACAATATATTGCGTTACATGATATGAAGTAACTTTGAATATAAAATTTATAGGAGAATAATATGTTAGAAAAATTTAATAAGTACCTTTCTAATCTATCTGTTTGGACGATGAAGTTGCATAATTTGCACTGGAATGTTGAAGGAGAGTTTTTTATGATTGTCCACAAACTAACAGAAGCCGAATATGACAAGGCTTTTGAGCGAGTGGATGATATTGCCGAGCATTGTAAAATGTTTGGACATATTCCTGCTTCAACTTTAAAAGAGCATTTGGCACTTGCGAGCATAAAAGAAGAAAGTTCGCGTAAATTTTCTTGTCGTGAAGCGTTGGAAATAGTTTTGGAAGATCTAAAAGTATTGAAAAACGAAGCGACTGAACTAAGAAATGCTTGTGATAAAGAAGGCTGGTTTACTGCAGTAAGTATGTTTGAAGATCATGTTGCTGATTATAGCAAGCAAATATGGTTTATAAGTGCAACTTTAGCTAAATAATTTTTGAGTATTATTTACGCATATTTTTAGATAGTGAAATTATTTTAAATAAAACAAAAAAGGAATTACGATTTTAATTGGAAGCATACTTTCCATAACATTGTTTCTAACATCATTTTTAATTTATGGCTTTGCATTTTATAGATATGTAGATGTGGTCTTGTTATTTTCATCTGCTGTTGGAATTAGCTTGATTATGAATGCAATTTTTTTACCTATTTCTTACATGGACTTAAATGATAGAACTGAAGCGATTGGCATTATTAGTTTAATCCTCTGCTATTTTCAATACTTCGCTTAACTGTATATGCTTAAAATCCGTATCTTTAAACTCAAAAAATTAAATTAAAGGCTTTAGCCATGTTACCCATTCAGAATCATCCGTTTTGTATGCTTCAAACAATGCATCTTCCAACAGCAATAGGATATCTTTTTTCTTAAACATCTTGAGCAGTTCTTCAGCCTTAAGTGCTCCAGGCCAATTTATATCCTGTAATAATTTCAATAGACCGCTTACAGCACATATTTGTTGTGAATATTGTTTTGCAGATATGATATCAACTAGATTCTGTAATTGGCACACTCTAGTGTTGTGATGCCAAGATTCTATATCCCAATCATCATTTTCAATAAGTATCTGTTTTGCTTCAACTTGCAATTCTTTTGGCATATTCCAATCCAAATTTTTTATTATATTCTTTAAATCATCCATAACGTTACTCTGTTTTTAATACTCCTTTAATCTATAATTATGTTTTACGAACTCTTCATTAATTTTAGTTTTATTGATAAAAAGAAAATAATTTAAAACAACAACATAAAAATTAATATCACATTAATCATAAAAATATACCCCACTTAGTGAAATGCCATATCCATATTGCGCAAGCAGTTGTATAAAATGACTTGATAAGCCAAAACCAAACTGTTCGTTTTCAATAATATAGCTGAAGTAGACTTCTTTGCTACCAGATATTTTTTTATTTTCAATATATTCAAAAATTCTTTTCAGTATTGAAAGCAATTTACCTTCATTAAAAGTTTCAAAAACAGCAACTTTTTTGAAAATAATAGTGTTCCTTTCCGCAATAAATTTCGAGTTCGGATAAATTGCGTCACCTTTATTATGCTGTATTATGTTCCATGTTATGTCTGGACTATCAGAAAACGTATACTCTTTGTTTTCATCAGGAAAAATTCTAATTGATATTGTTAACTTCTTTGATTTAATCATTGTTGTAACTCCTTAAAATGCTTGGCTAAATCTTCAAGCTCGTGATATTTATATGTGAAAGATGGCGATTTGTCTTCACTCATTTCATACTGTTTACTTTATAAAATAGTTGTTTATAAAAATAGTTGTTTAATAATCCCACAGCAATTAAACAAATAAAATTACCGATAAAAGCTACATAAAAAATTATAACTAATTTTCGATCTTTGGGGTAAAACTGCCTATATTCAAAAGTATAAGGCATAAACAATGTACGTTCGACATTCTCATCTTTATTAATCCGGCGACGCATATGATGCCAAATTATTATTCCTAAACTAGCACATACTAAATGCAATATAAGTAAAAATGTTTCTATTGCATTAAACATCTCAAATATTTTTTTCATTTTATTTTGCATCAAGTTTATATCTTTGCTGCCAAATTGCATGAACTCTCATTTGATCATTGCCACCAAGTACATCATGGTACAAAAATCCCCCAATATTGTTGTAATTTTATTATAAGCCTCACTTCTTCCATCCAGATCCCCACTGAGCCACCACACCGATTGCACATAAATTTTAACCATTGAACAATTCAATAAGCAACATAACAGCACCCACAAGCAACGCAAAGGAATACATAATTATTCCGTTATTAAAAATGCGTACATAACCATATTTATCATAATCTTCCTTAGCGACAATATACGCATATGGCGTCCCAAAAAGACCTATTAAAAATAATAACAAAGACCCAAATAAAGGTAGTCTTCTCGCCTTATTGAATATAAGTAATAACAACACAGCGGTCAGAACCACACTTATATAAAAAAACCATTTTGCCAACTTTCTACTCATTAAGTTTTTCCTCCAACAATAAGGCGAGTATCTAATTTTTTCCCATTATATTTAAAAATAACTCTCATGTGTGGCTGATCACCTTCTCCATAGTTTTATTTTATCAAATGCTTATTTATTAATCAAGAAAACAATTCCTTTATCAGAATAATGAGTGAACCGATAGCTACAATAATCAAACCTATAAGAATATTTCTGATTGGTTAAAGAATATCCATCCTGGTCATAATCGTCTGTCGCGTCAATATATGCTTTGGGTATTAAAAAGGATGCAGATAAAGCAAATAAAAATAGACCAAAACATACAAAGCATGCAACTTTTAATTCACAAGTTGAACACTTATACCCATCTAATAATTGTGAATAAAGCAACTCAACATACTCCCCCAAAAAAAATGTTTTTTGTTATTCAAAAATTTCATTTCGTTTTTTTGCAAAATCTGTGAAAACTAATGCACTAAAAATAAAAAGCAATGTCGCAACGCTAAGCATTGCTACAAACAGCAAAAATTTATTTTGTAGCAAAAAGTACAAGGGCCAATAACATACAACACTTAATGGTAATAATACCAAAACTATTTTTATAGGGAGTGGATAAATTGCTGTTGGGTACTGTGCCATTTCCATAATCATAAAAATAAGATCGAACGCATTTTGAAATATGCGAGTTTTAAAAATTAAGCTAGCTAAAAAAATAAAACAGCTTGCTAAAACAAGTGCACCAAAAAATGGCACAAGAATCAATAATACATTCAGCTGTTCTTCAAAACCAAAGAATAAAAATAAGCAGTAATTAATTATAAAAAGTGGCACATCAAAAATAGTAATGCTATCTAAAATAATTGCAGTTAGCACATAACGCGGATACAAAAAATATTTTTCATCTTCGTGGGCAATTCGTACAAAAGGATAATTAATAATACCAGTGAACAAAACCCAAAACACATTTGTTGCAGATTGAAAACCGAAAAACAAACAGAGTAAAAAATTTCGGGAAAAAATTTTTTGTGCTTGGTTAATATAGGCAAAACTTAATAGCAATACAACAGAGCTCACAAGGTAAATTGCAGAATTAATAATATTTGCAAATAAGCTAGCTATATTTCCAGCTTCCTTGCGTATTGCTTTTTTAAAACAAGGTATCATTATAATGATCCCTCCCTTTGTAATTTTTTTATACGAAGTGAAAAAAATATTCGAGCAATAATCGTAATGCTTATTGCAAGTATCGACTGAACGAGAAGCCCATTTATACTTTTATTTCCAATAGTTACCATTGTTACACCGTCAATTAAAACTTCAAGTGGAAAAAAAATTAAAAAGTAAAATGGTAAACAAAAGAAAATAGTTTGGATTACATTCGGTAAAAATGAAAGTGGAACAATGGCACCTGATAAAATCCTGTCGATTTGGTTATAGGTTTTTGTAAGTATGATAAAGTTATGGTTTTTCATAATTGCTAAGCCAAATATAATTCGTAATGCGACATCAATAAAAAAGGAAAGCAGAACCGATAATACAAACAAAGGAAGGTGTATAACAATTTCGATTGAGAATATACCGAACGGCAAAGCGATAATTACAAATAAAATTGAAAACAAGGAAAATAAGAAAAGCTTATTTATAACATTGTATTTTAATATATACCAAAAATAATTTCGCACAAACAATAGCTTTTTCGAAAGTGTGTTGCGTAAGTACAACAATGGAATTTCTTCTGTGATGCGACTAGCACAACATGCTGATAATATAAAACCGCACACAAAATAAATAATCGCCGTCTGTGTTTTATAATCGAGCCTATCGATTACAAAATTTGTAAAAAAAGAAATCTGAATAATAACAAATAAAAATCCTGAAACGGCATCGCTGATGATATTTCTAAAAAGGAATCTATTTTTTAATATGACAAACTTTAACAGCATTTATTCCCCTTCACTAATTTCATTTTCGGAAAGATCTTTTAAAAGCGAAATCCCTTTTTCGCTATCAGTATCAAAATAACATAGCATACCAGAATCAAGCACACAAGTTTTTTCGAAATGTAGCATTTGTGCAAAGGCTAAATCGTGTGTCGTAATGATGCAATTTGTTAAATGTTCTTTTTCAAGTGTCTGTATAAATCGTGCGATTATGTTTTTGTTCTCGATATCAATACCAGTCGTTGGTTCGTCTAAAAACACATATTCTGGTTTGTGTAGACACGAGTTAATAAGTTCACAGATTGTTTTTTCACCGAGCGACATTTCATTATAATATTTATCTAAAAGCTTTGGCAATGTTTTAAAGCCTTCGCAAAATTTTTCTATTTGCTCATTTGCAGTTTTCTTTTTCATACCATACATGTAGCTTGTGAACTGAAAATTGTGCCTCATCGAAAGCGTTGCATCAAGCGTACTCTTACCTCCTTGAAATAAACCTAAGCTTCTAAAAAATTTTCGAGGAGCCTTGCAAATATCTTTTCCATTATACAAGACACAGCCACTGTCAGGTACGATAACATTGCATATCAGCTTTAAACAGGTCGACTTCCCACTTCCGTTTTTACCGAGCATTAAAAGTTTTTCACCATCTTTCAATTTGAAACTGATATTGCGTAAGTCAAAACCTTCGGCTCGTCCCAAATGTTTACTAACATTGTTAACTTCTAACATAAGTTATTCCTCCTATTTATTTATCAGCCATTCAAATGGATTTTTATATGGCCAATATCTACGATTTATTTTTGGTATCTGGTTTACTTGCTTTCTACAAATCAAAAAAGCAAAAAATAAATCTTGTAGTTTTTTATCATCATCTGTTACACGGAGCGTTTTCTTTCTGTTGTTGTACAAGATTTTTCTTATTTTTTCACACTCATCTTATGTAACGAAGATTAGCGAACAGATTTTTATAATAGCCTTTAAAATAAAAAAGCCTAGCAGCTATCTACTTTCCCACCGTTAGGTAGTATCATCGACGTAAAAGAGCTTGACTTCCGTGTTCGGGATGGGAACGGGTATTACCTCTTCACTATGACCACTAGGCAAATTAATTTAATTTCAGGGTACATCGGTACAAAACCGATATTAAGTTTTTGGTGA
>JARGFC010000006.1:0-16297 GCA_038397925.1 Treponemataceae bacterium | reverse complement strand
AAGTTTAAAAGCTCAAGTTACGTTTCAATTCACGCTCCCGTGAAGGAGCGACTCATCGTTTAAGTAAATTTTACCACCCTCTTTTGGTTTCAATTCACGCTCCCGTGAAGGAGCGACATAAGTGCAAGTTATTATAACGGTTGGAATATCGGTTTCAATTCACGCTCCCGTGAAGGAGCGACGGTATAAGATAACTAAAATATCTTTTAGGGTTGTTTCAATTCACGCTCCCGTGAAGGAGCGACGGTATAAGATAACTAAAATATCTTTTAGGGTTGTTTCAATTCACGCTCCCGTGAAGGAGCGACTTAGGTGCATCTGCTCCCGTGGTAACCAATATGGTTTCAATTCACGCTCCCGTGAAGGAGCGACCTGGCATAAACACAAAAGGCTCGTTTACAAAGGTGTTTCAATTCACGCTCCCGTGAAGGAGCGACGTTAAAGAAATTGCTTTCCAACAAGGTAATATGTTTCAATTCACGCTCCCGTGAAGGAGCGACTTAGATTTTTTGCAAAATGTAACGTTACAATTAGTTTCAATTCACGCTCCCGTGAAGGAGCGACTTATTTCAACATTATATTTCTTTCGTGTGTACTCAAAGTTTCAATTCACGCTCCCGTGAAGGAGCGACGCAACTGTAACCTTTTTTAAATCTACAGCTGTAGGTTTCAATTCACGCTCCCGTGAAGGAGCGACACCGACAGTCTTTACTAAAGAGCTGGAAAGACTTGTTTCAATTCACGCTCCCGTGAAGGAGCGACAAAAGAGCGTTATAACCAAAGTATTGACGCAGGTAGTTTCAATTCACGCTCCCGTGAAGGAGCGACAATTATCTGGGCAACCTCGATAATGCACTAGCTGTTTCAATTCACGCTCCCGTGAAGGAGCGACGTTTATTCCTGCGGGCTACGGACATCAGTCAAAAGTTTCAATTCACGCTCCCGTGAAGGAGCGACTTTATTGGGGATAAATTATTCTCTTTTAAGCTGGTTTCAATTCACGCTCCCGTGAAGGAGCGACTAGCTTTACCATTTCAGCCTTGATTTTTTTAACTGTTTCAATTCACGCTCCCGTGAAGGAGCGACTTATGGCAAGGTACAAACCAACAACTGGCAAGCTTGTTTCAATTCACGCTCCCGTGAAGGAGCGACAATTGCAAAAAGCATTTGGGAAAATTGCGACCAAGTTTCAATTCACGCTCCCGTGAAGGAGCGACGAAACTTTCCTCATATCCTAACAACTGCACGATTGGTTTCAATTCACGCTCCCGTGAAGGAGCGACGCGGCAAAAAACGTCGGCTTATATAACGGTTTCGGTTTCAATTCACGCTCCCGTGAAGGAGCGACGCTGGAACGGCTACCACTGACGAAGCAAAAATAAGTTTCAATTCACGCTCCCGTGAAGGAGCGACGCGTCGCCTATATTATCTTGCCCTAAGACAATGTCAGGTTTCAATTCACGCTCCCGTGAAGGAGCGACGTTACTGCGATGAGTAATACACTTAGCGTGAGTCAAGTTTCAATTCACGCTCCCGTGAAGGAGCGACTGTCATCAAAATAAAACACCAGAAAAAGAAAACAGTTTCAATTCACGCTCCCGTGAAGGAGCGACATTTCTTTTTTTTCGTCCAAAGCTCCATCTTTAAGTTTCAATTCACGCTCCCGTGAAGGAGCGACACATCTGCGTAGGCTTTGCACAAAAGTCGCCCTGTTTCAATTCACGCTCCCGTGAAGGAGCGACTTAAATTTATCCACTCTTGTAGCTCTTTTGTTTGTGTTTCAATTCACGCTCCCGTGAAGGAGCGACGCAACTGTAACCTTTTTTAAATCTACAGCTGTAGGTTTCAATTCACGCTCCCGTGAAGGAGCGACGTTGAGACAAAAAAAGCTACCAAAGATGAAAAGGGTTTCAATTCACGCTCCCGTGAAGGAGCGACTTTTGCAACAAATCATATTGGATTACTCGTAGTTGGTTTCAATTCACGCTCCCGTGAAGGAGCGACGCGGCAAAAAACGTCGGCTTATATAACGGTTTCGGTTTCAATTCACGCTCCCGTGAAGGAGCGACTAAAAGTTCTGTATAAACTGCTGAAAGTTGAGTTGTTTCAATTCACGCTCCCGTGAAGGAGCGACCTTTTTATGTAGATTAGTGGGGAACGCTATATTTATGTTTCAATTCACGCTCCCGTGAAGGAGCGACCTTATCCGACAAACTAAAATTATTTTTTGTGGCTGGTTTCAATTCACGCTCCCGTGAAGGAGCGACTGCGTAGCTTTTTGACACACTCTTATATAGGAAGAAAAACATAAAAACATGATTTTTTGCGAACCTATTTCTAAGCATGAAAAACTACCCAAAAACAGTATATATTATATTATATTTTTATACAATGGTAATGTGAGCCTGTGGTTCGCTTTATTTTATAAAATTAAAACTCCTTGTGGATCAATCGGTTTTTTTTGTCCAATATGCTCGACTTTTCGTTTCCAATTTGATCCGAGTGAATAAAAACGCAAACTGTCATAGTTTTCGTTTATTTCATCTAGTAGTTTTGTTTTTAATTCAACCCATTCGGCAGGTTCTACCAAACATTCAAAAACCGAATATTGCACGCGTTGTCCGTAGTCTTGTAAAATTTTCGCCACTCGACGCAAACGCTTTGCACCATTTTCATTATTTGCCACATCATAACTGACCAACATCATCATTTTTTAGCCTCCTGATTTATATCATGCTCTTATAAGAGAGCGATAAATTATCTCCAAATATAAGTTGGGTATCCGTCAATATCTCCACGGATAAAACGGGCAAGTAATCGAGCCTGAGTGTGAAATAAAATAGCAAGATGCATTTTCTTTTCAACATACGGATGCAAAACAGTTGTCACTTTTTTCTTTTGATATGCAGTAATGAGTGTTTTGCGTGCCTCATCGTCCATTAAAACTGCCGTGCTTGCCGTTTTGACAAATTGTGATTTTTTTACTTCTGAACGATTTATTAAATTTAACACAAGTCTGTCAGCAAAAAAACTTCGAAACTCTTCCATTAAATCAAGTGCTAAACTCAATCTACCGGGACGATCTCGATGTAAAAAACCAACTGCAGGATCAAGTCCAACCGCCTCTAAAGCACTTACCATATCATGAAAAAGCAAAGTATACACATACGAAAGCATTGCATTAACTTCATCAAGTGGTGGACGCCTATTACGAGTACGAAACTGAAAATCACATTTTTGCGAAGTTATTAATTCATCAAAAACAGAAAAATATGATTCGCTTGCAGCGCCTTCGATTCCACGCAAGGAATTTAAATCATGTGTTTTTTCAATATTTTCTAAACTTGTTTTTAACATATCAACAACTTTTTGAACTTGCTCTTTGTTTATTTTTTCACCGTGATCACGAATTGCTCGTTGTAAAACAGTTTTTTGATTTGCAATTTTTCCGATTAAAAAATATTTTGCAACTTGTGCTGATTTTTCTTGACTATCCGAAATACGATATTGTGCTTTGCGAAGTAAAACATTTCCTGAAATTTTACCTTGAACGCGTGCAAGGTATTTTCCCGTCATCGATAAAAAGCTAATAGTAATATTATGTTTTGAGCAAGCCCCCAGTAAAAACGGGCTTACACGAATATTTCCAAAACAAACAATACCTTCGATGGTAATAAGCGGAATGCGAGCTAAAACTTTTTTTTCAAAAATGATTTCAACTGCTTCACCTTTTTTATGAAGATAAGCTTTTTGCGTGGTAATATACAGTGTATTTAAAAATCTTTGCATACAATTTTCCCGTTAATTTGTAATTCGCCGTTTTATATATGTGGCAACCGATTTTTTTCTTCCGGCTGATTTTGGAAAACACAAATTAACAAACGAACAACTTTCACATTTTTTATTATATTCTGCGAATGGTGTGATTCCGTTTTCGACTAATTCGTGAAACTTTTTTGCAAGAGCAATTGTTTCAAGACGCAATGCATCAGTAATTGAAATAGAAATTCGTTTGCGAACTTTAAAGTAAAAAATTGCTCCTTCAGTGATGGTACAATTTAACATTTCTTCAAGTGCAAAAGCTTGAGCACACAACTGAACGGCATCGCTTGTGTTTTCTTTCGGTTTTCCGCGTTTGTATTCGACTGGAATAATTTTTCCGTTAGAATAAATTTCGACCGCATCGGTTTTTCCGGTAAGTTTTAAAATGCTCGAAGCGATTTTTAAATCTCGCTCTATGCGTACAGTTTTTCGTGACTCGGAAAATCCACTGTGAACTTTTTTGTGCAAGGATCGCCCCGATGCGGTAAAAAAATTTTCACGCCATACTTGTTCAATATGAATTAACGCACATTGTCGCGGGCAAAAACGTAAATGTTGAAGCCCGCTAATTAAAAGATAGTCTTGTTCGGTTTGCATTATTTCTAATTCACACTTCCCCAATAAATGACTATGTAACTAATTAATGCGGTAAAACTTCAGGTTTTAAGCCGTCTAAATCATCGGTTGTAATTTCATAATCATCAGCAGATGTTGCTTTTTTTACACCCTCTTTTTTGCTTATTTTTAGTGTCCGATGAACTTTTGCAGGCGAATATTGACCACTTTTTGAATCATGTTGCCACCAAAACAGTTTAACAACTTCCATACTGCCTTCTGGTCGTGCAGAAGAAGCGTCATTATCAAAAATATTTAAAAGTGCGTTTTTAATTTTTTCGGCATCTTCATTTGTAAATCCTGTTAGTTCGGCTAACTGCGGATTTATGCTGCCATAAGTGGTATACAGTCCAAAATCGACTCGATGCTTCATACCCATTGTGTCGGAAGCTTTTTTTGTACCGTCGCCTTCACCACTGACACTTTTTGTAATTTGAAGACTGGTTATGTTAACTGGCTCATAACTAAACGCTGATTGAATACTAACAGGTCCACGAATGCCTATTGAAAGCCCCTTTGTATTTCCTTGTTTGAATGCAAAAACTTGACCAAAGCTTCGTACATCAATCCACTTTTCGTTAACAGCGTCGCGAATGTCTTTTTCCTCTTTCATATCAATTTTGAGCTTTTTAAGCTCTCCATCAAAACGCTTTTGTAAAGAAGGATATTCATCTTTGCGATAATCATCTGATTGTACAAAGATTTCTTCGCCATTTTCTAAAAGCCTGTTTCTGATCTTGCGTTTTAAGCATACATCTGAAACTTCGCCATACCCTTCCAAAGTGGTTCTTGGAATGTTTTCGTTTAACGGGTCGCCATTCGGGTTTGCATTTTTTACAGTGAATACCAATGCAAAATCAATTTTGTTTTCTAAAGTTTTCATATATTTCTCCTTAATATATCCTTAAAATAATTCTTGTTCAAAATTTTTAGTTGTATTTTGTTTAGGTTCCTCGTTTAAAGTTTCATTATTGTTGTTATCGGACTTTTTCTCCCACAACTTTTTTAACTGACAATGATAGCCGAGTAAATATGCTCCAGAAAGAGGTTCGTCATTTGTAAAATCATCGTAGTCGAATAAATTACAAATTGTTTGAATTGTTTTATCATAATTTATCAAACTTCCCTTATTTAAATGTTTCCGATAATAAATAAGTTTTTCCGATAAAATTTTCCATGTTGAAGACGGTTTAAGCGAAAATTGTCGCATATATCGGATTGCGTTAGTTTCCCGCTTTACTTCCATTTTGTGCAAAGCATCTTCTTCCATTTTTTGAGCAACGGCTAATAATCTGCCGAATAAATAATCTCTGTTAGTTCTTGTTTCTTCTAAAGCCACAATATACTCCTCATTTTTTTGTTTGATGTTGTTATATTTATAAACCGCACAGGCGGTTTCCAAAATATTGTTTCGTTTATTTTTTTCAATAATAAGTAAGTTTGAAGCCGATTTTATGCATTGCGTTTCTATATCTTTCGGAATTGCGGCTCCGTCTAGAATGCAAGGCAAAATTCTTTTTACCGTTTTTTTAATAACCTTGTCTTTTACTCGACTACCATAAGCACATTCGGCAATTTGTTTTGGCGATGGCGTTCCAATGGAATTGCAAGGTGCTTTCTTATCCTTATCGTACCAAGAGTTAAACCACGAAAGCCGAGTGTACCAAGTGTTCAAACTTTCAATTAAGTCGGTGTTTTGATATTCACGATACATTGAAATAGCAAGGCGTCCTTGATTCGCCACTGCACTGTCAAGGCAAAGTATCATTATATTTTCGGGGTGCGAGGTGTCGCCATAATAGCCTTTCAGTTTTTTATTTATAGTTTCTGCAAATTCTCGTGCCGTATGATATTCAATATCATCATCAATATCACGGCTGCTATTTACAATTGATGGCAATTTATCTCCTGCTTTATTCCACGAAACAACCACCAAGTCTTCTCCGAGTCGAGTGCCTTGTCGGGCGATAAGCCAGCGTAACGCATTATGAGCTTTTTGAGATGTTATAGAGGAAATTTGGCAAGCTTCATCGGCAGAATGAAATCGTCCCCGATATGTGTAATTTTCTGTATCGTTTGATGAAATTATTTTTGCCTTATCTCCTTGATGCCGTATTTTATTTTGATGGTATTCGGTGATTTTTGCTTTTTCATCGCCATCACAATAATCTAATCCAATTTTTCTTATACGCTTTTTTGCATGTTCTTTTGAAAGTTTTTCTTTGCAATATTTGTCAAATTCATCTGAATTGTAAAAATCTATCCATGCGTTTTGTACACTTGTATCTTTCCAAAGTTCAGGTTGAACATCTTTTGGAATTTCCACAGCCCAACGAATAAAATTTTTATCCTCTATTTTATCCCAAATTTCTGCTTCTTTCAAATCTGAAACAAGTTGTCCACTTTTAATATATTCATAAACAGCTTTTACTTTTATATGTGAATATTTTTCAGAAAGAACCCAGCTTTCCAATAAATTAACATACTTCTCATGTTTTTCTTTATTGTTTTGTTTATCTTTATCTGTGTTAAAATTTTCGAGTATAGCAAGATATTCAAGTGTGTCGCATAAGGGATATGGGTCGATACCACTTGAACGGGACGTACAACTTTCAGTACACGGCATACAAGTTGGTTTTTCATCTTTGTCTTCGATTATTTCTGCGTTGATAAAAGTACCATTTTGGTCAAGGGTAATTGTTGCAACTACATTATTTACCATATGATATATCGGAAGAGGTGCATTATGTGTATTGTCGAATGTGTTGTCATAAACGGCGACAAGTTCGGTAAGCCAGCTCATTTTTTAGTCTCCTTTTGCGATTACAGGTTTACGGGCAGAATATTTTTTTATTGTGCGTGTGATTCTGCATTTTTCAGGGGGTGGAAATTCGACAATGCTGTTTTTCATTTCTGCATTCCAAAAGCGAGCTAGTAATTTTCCGCCCGTTTCAACTTCGGTCGGATAATCAAATCCGTGAAACATAAGTCCATACGAAAAAGAATTTTCAGTATCGTATATGCTTTCACCATCGCCGAAAGTGCATGGTTCAACATAGGCTTGGCATTCCCGTGCGCCTAAAAAAATATCGCGTCTACCACCTTTTTCTAATGCTCTGCAGGCACTGTAAAAATGTTTGTTTTCGTTTCGATCTTGCTCTAAATCGGGGCGTTGCATATTCCATTCAAAATGAGCTTTTACTTGGTATTTGACATTTCGTAAATAAGTGTAAATGGAAAGTTCATTTCCACCTTGTGAATATTTAAGTGGCTTAACATTTTTTGATTCTGTACTTATTTTGTTCATAATTCTGATTTTATCAATAACCCAAATTATAGTTGGTTTCCAATAAATGCTTTGCGTGATTCCTTTTATAGCTTCGTATGTTGGAATAAGGTAGGTGCTTTTTTCGCCACCGATTTTTGTTATCGGGTCTGTGAATAAAGCATAATTTCCCCATACTTCATATTCAATGCTGTTTTCTTTCATAATTTTCTCCTAATAATATAATACCGAAATATTTTCGTTGTTGGCTGTATTTGTCATTCCCAAATTTTTATCGTAAAATTCGTCGTGAAGTGCGTAAATACCAGATTCTGCTATAAGTTCATAAATCATTTCTATCCTTTTTAAGATTTCTAGTTTGTTTGTATATACATTAACGGTGTATTGTTGAGCTGAGTTTAACAAAGTATTAAGATCCTTAAAATATTCCTTATCAGAAGTTTCAAGAGAGCTTATTTTTCCAATAATGTTTTTACCTTCTCCATATGGTACTAAAACACCCGTTGTAAGTTCAGCAATAACCTCAAATTTTTTCCATGCAGTTTCAAAGGCTTGTCGAAACGGATAATTCCAATTTTTACCTTTGTTAATTCTACGATACTCACACAATCCTTCCTTATTGTCGGAAAGTAAATCCATAATAGTAATTTTTTTGTCTTTGAGGTAATATTGTAAATTGCTATTATCAAATTTTGCATAATAATAGTTAAAATAAGCCTCAATAATATCGGGAGTTATTAAATTAACCGTATCAGTTTTGTCTGTTTTAATATCGCGTAAAATTCGTTCCATACACTCTTTTCCGCATTTTATTTCAGATGAAAAATTTAAGTTCTCATCTTTTATAGAAAATATTGCACAAGTCCCCCCTTCAGGTAATTCATTATTTCTGTTACATCTACCAGCTGTTTGAATAATAGAATCAAGTCCTGCCATATATCGTAAACAACCTTCGAAACTTAAATCAACACCTGCCTCAATTAACTGTGTACTTACACAAATTACTTTAATCTTATTTTTTAAACAATCTTTTATTTTTTTAATTATATCTTTTCGATGAGCAGGACACATAGAAGTACTTAAATGGAAAATATGTTCTGTAGTCTCTTTATCTTTCAAAAGTTCAAAAAGTTTTTTTGCCTGTGGTTTTGTGTTCACGACCGCAAGAAAACTATTATATGTTTGCATTTGTTCAGTAATATATTCTGCGATTTTCTCTTCGCTTGTTTTTTTTCTGCCACCAGAAGATTTGTCAATAAATCGAACACGCTTTAATGATGAAAAATGCTTTTTTACATCGCTGATAATTTCATTGTCAAATTTTAACCGAAAAGCTTCATCACCGATTTTATCTAAACATGGTTGCGTTGCTGTACAAAGCATAACCGAACATTTGCAACAGTTAACTAAATATTCTATCGCACATCGAAACATATCGGTTGTTTTTATTGGAAGTGTTTGTATTTCATCAAAAATTAAAACGCTTTCGGCAAGGGTATGCATACGACGAATAGATTTCGTTCCTGACCCAAAAAGAGTTTCTAAAAATTGAACCATAGTGGTAACTATTACAGGGGCGTTCCAGTTTTCGATTTGCAAATCGTATGATTTTGTTTCATAGATGTCTTCTTTTTTATCTTTTGACAAATTCGAATGACATTCTAAAACAATTTTTCCTTTTGAATTTTCGTCTTCTAAAATTTTCCGAATTTCATCGGCGTTTTGGTCAATGATCGAGGTATAAGGAGCAATTATAAAGATTCGTTTCATTTTGTGCTTTTTAGCTTGTTCTAATGCAAAACGCAACGAAGCTAATGTTTTTCCAGAACCTGTAAATGCCGAGCAAGTGTATATTCCTTTTTCTTTTTTACCAAATTCTGCACATTTATCCGAAAGCTTTTTTCTGATTTGTCCGAGCGTGTCGGTATTTGAAAAAGTGCTTAGTTTTTGTTCCAAGCGTTTTTTTAATTCTGACCAGTTAGCATATTTTTCAAAATCGTCAATCTCACCTAACTCAAATTCACAACTATTTGTTCTATCAGCGTCAATTAAACAAGAATCGAACAATCGTAAATGCAAGCCTTGATTAAAACGAAGTTGTTTTTCATTTCGAGCAAACTTATAACAATCAGAATCTTTTCCAAAACATTCTTGTGCTGTTTTTTCTAAATTTTTTGAAAGATAAAAATTTATTTCCTTTTTCAATTTTTCAGATAATTCAAGATTTGTTTTATTTTTTTCTAATCGCTTTAAAAATGGAGAGTCCCCACTTAAAGTAAGCATATCGGGGAGTCCGCAACCGTGATGGTACATTATTGTAGTTTGCAAAATTTGTTTTATTAAAGAATAGTCAATATATTGAATGTATTGTCCTCCAGCAGTAGCGTGATCCTCTTTACCTTTACTCCCTGCAACAGACGCTTTAAGATATTCTTGCCATTCTGTGCAACTTTTTCCCAAGTCGTGTAACAGACCTGCAACATACGCTAAATCTGAAAAGCCTAAATTTTCCGAAAAATGTGCCGCTTTTTTTGCAACTGCAAATAAGTGATCATCTAAATCTTGATATGTGTCGTTTTCTTTATTGTACCTTGCTTTCATATGGTATTTTATCTTGCTCACATCATCGATTGTTATAAAAAAAAGTTAAGACTTTTTTAACTTTAGTTGGGCATTGATTTTAGAATTATGTTCGGAATAATTTTTTCTTGGATTATTATGATGTGCTGACTAGTGCATTAGAGTTATTAGAGTTTATCGAGCAAATCTCAATTTAAGAAAAGCACACATTACAAGATAGGGGGAATTTAAATAATCAGTATAGTTGCCGAAATTAACCTAACATTTAATTTCACCGATATTTTAGTCGGCTCATTCAATGGTCAAGTTTGCACTTGGAATTTAACCTTGTGCAAACTCACTTATCGTCTTGAAGTTTACAAATGTTATAAATGCTACGATTCAGTCGGAACTTCGGCTTTTTTGACATCGTCTTTTTCGTCAAAGTTTAACTTTCGAGCAATTTCAATCTTTTCAATTACTTCAAACTGGTCGCCCACTTCTATGTCGTTAAAGTTTTCGAGGTGAGCACCGCATTCAAAACCTTCGGAAACTTCTCGTGCATCGTCTTTAAATCGTTTTAACGAAGCGAGTTTTCCCGAATGCACCACAATACCATCTCGAATTACATTTATAAAACTTGAACGTTTAATTAAACCTTCAGTAACATAAAGTCCCGCAATCTTTCCGATTTTATGAGCTTTAAAAACTTCTCGAACTTCCGCCATACCAATAACTTTTTCTTTAATATCAGGCGAAAGCATACCTTCCATTGCGAGTTTCATTTCTTCGACAGCTTCATAAATTATATTGTATTTGCGAATATCAACCTTTTCTTGGTCGGCAAGTTCTTTTGCCTGTGGGGTTGGGCGAACATTAAAGCCGATTATAATTGCGTTGGAGTCAGCGGCTGCTAACATTACATCCGATTCGTTAATTGCACCTGCCGATGCGTGAATTACATTTAAGCGAATTTCTTTTGTTGACAATTTTTCAAGGGACTGTTTTACAGCTTCAACCGAACCTTGTACATCTCCTTTAACAATAACTTTCAATTCCAAAATTTCACCTTCGCTAATTGTGTCATACAAGTTATCAAGGGTAACTTTTTTAATATGTTGCGATGCTTCAAACCGTTTAAGCTCTTGTCGTTTTTCGGAAATTTGGCGAGCTTCTTTTTCAGAGCTTGCAACTTGAAAAGGGTCGCCCGCATTTGGCATTCCTTCCAAGCCTAAAATTTCTACAGGCATACAAGGTGTTGCCTCGTCAATAGTTTCCGCCCTATCATTAAAAATAGCTCGCACCCGTCCAGAATAAATTCCTGCAACATAGGAGTCGCCATTTCTCAAAGTTCCTCGTTCAATCAATATAGTTGCAACTATACCACGACCATGATCAATTCGAGATTCTACAACCTTGCCTTCTGCACGACACTCGTAATTTGCTTTGAGTTCTAAAACTTCAGCTTGCAAAAGGATGGACTCCAAAAGCTCGTCAATGCCTTGTCCTTTCAAAGCAGAAATTTCTACATATATAGTATCTCCGCCCCAACTTTCGGGCATTAAGCCAAGTTCTGAAAGGCGTGTCATTACTTTTTCAGGGTTTGCTTCGGGCTTATCAATTTTGTTTATAGCAACAATAATAGGCACCTTTGCGTCCTTGGCGTGGTTAATCGCTTCTATTGTTTGCGGCATAACACCGTCATCAGCTGCTACTACCAAAACAACAATATCTGTTAAAGCCGCACCTCTTGCACGCATCATTGTAAAAGCTTCGTGTCCCGGTGTGTCTAGAAAAGTAATTTTTCCACCAGGTGTGTTTACCATATACGCACCAATATGTTGTGTAATACCACCAAATTCGCCAGCTGCTACATTCGTACGACGAATTGCGTCAAGGGTTTTAGTTTTTCCGTGATCAACATGTCCCATTATCGTTACAACAGGTGGACGAACAAGAAGTTCCGCTCCCTCGTCACTTTCAGTTTTTATAACCGTTTCATCGTATAAGCTAACATGTTTTACATCGCAATCAAACTCACTTGCTAAAATCGCTGCGGTGTCATAGTCAATAGACTGGTTCATTGTAACCATCATCCCCATCTTCATAAGCTTTGAAATTAGGGTTGCAGCTTTCAAGTTCATTTTTTTAGCAAGATCAGAAACGGTAATAACATCCAGCATTTCAATTTGATCTGGGACAGCACTGAGAGGTTCAACTGTGCGTTTTTTCTGTTGAAAAGCTCGCTCTTCAAATTGCTCCCTTTGTTCCCTTCTATCGTAAGATTTGCGTCCCCAATTTTGTTGCTTTTTGTTACTTCTGCCAGTGTTTATGGGCATAGGGGGTGGGACCTGTTCCGGCTGAAAACCTCGTCTAAAGCTACCCTGAGTACCACTTTGTTGTCTAGGTTTAAAGCCTGTGCGTCTGCCGGTTGAACTTCTGTCACCTGCTGCGTTTCTAGCATCAGAGCCGGTAAAGCTTTTTCGTCCGCCTCTTTGTTCACCATCGCGGTTAAAGTTGCGTCTTCCGCCCCGTTTCCCGCCAGCAAGGTTTCCCGCCTTTTTGTTAGGACGTTTTTGGAACATACTATCGTCTGCTTTGCCTCTTGAAACAATATTTTTATGAGAGGCTGAAGAGGTCTTTTTTCCCTGAGATTGCTTTGGTTGGCTAGAGCTTTTTTTTGCTTCATTAGCATCAGCCTTTTTTTCAGACTTAGACTTTCTTACAGGTTTTCTTTTTTCAGTTTTCTTTGCAACAACTTTAACACGCCTAGTTGGTTTTTTATCCTTTGGCTTTTCCTTTTTTTTGTCTTGTTGCTTAGAATCCTGTGTAGCAGTTTTTTCCGTGTTGTTCTCTACACTTTCTGTTCTCGCTTTTCGTTTTATAAATGCTTTTGTTCCTGTTTCAGTTTCTTTCTTTTTGTTTTCCATACAACCTCTTAAATTTTTCCGATAGACCTAAATTATACTAAGATTTAAAAAATATTAAACCACTTAAATAATTTTTATTCCTCTTCGATAATCTCCTCATCCTCATCATATTCTTCAAATGACAAGCCAACACCACAATTCGGACAAGCTGTCATATCAATTGTGATAGTATGTCCGCATTCAGGACATTCATAATATTCTTCATACTCTTCTTCAAAGTATTGATTTGTAGCTTGAAGTATTTCTTGCAATAATGTTTCATTCATTCCTTCAAGAGATGCTATTTCTTGTTCGCTCATATCTAAAACATTGTTAAAATCATCGATGTTGTTAGCTTTTAGAACGCCTAAAGCTTCTTCGCTTAAACTGATTTCGTATTCATAGTTTTCAACTTCGTCAATATCGTCAACTTCATCTTCAAGTTCGCTTGAGTCAGCAAAAAGTTCATCTGCAGCCCTGCGTAAATCCTTATAACTATCCATTTCTTTAAGTTGCTCTTCAGTTTTAACTTCAATGTTCCAGTCAACCAAGCGATTGGCGAGCCGAACATTTAAACCTTGTCTACCAATAGCAAGTGGAAGTTGACTTTCATCGACAACAGCAATAGCGGCACGGGTAGTTTCATCTAAGATTATAACATCTTCAACCGTAGCTGGTGAAAGAGCTGCTTTTATGTACTCCCGAGGATTTTCCGAATAAGGAATCACATCAATTTTTTCACCGTCAATTTCAGTAATCACAACATTAATTCTGCTCCCCCGAGGACCTACGCAGGCACCCACTGGGTCAACATCAATTTTGTTTGAAATAACAGCAACCTTTGTTTTGCTTCCTGCCTCTCTTACAATATTTACAATTTCAACAGTTCCATTATAAATTTCAGGAACTTCCAACTCAAAAATCCGTTTTACAAATTCCGAATCGCCTCTGGAAAGCACTAATTGCACTGTGTTTGATTGTCGTATTTTTTTTATTTCTTTTACCAAGGCTTTAATTTTATTTGCATCGTGAGTAAAATGGTCGCGTGGGGAGCGATATTTGCGAGGTAAAACACCTTCCACCTTTCCTAGGTCCACATAAATATTACCATTATTTTCACGGCGATAATACCCAATAATAATTTCTCCAACCTTTGATATATATTCAGAGTAGAGCACATCTTTTTGAACTTCCCTTAAGGATTGTTGCATACGTTGCTTACCCGCTTGAATTGCGTGGAAACGATAACTTTGAATATCTTCTTCCACCGCAAGTATATCACCAATTTCACTTTCGGGGACTAAAACTTGTGCCCTTTCAAGACTAATTTCAAAAACCGAGTTTTCAACTTCTTCAACAACTTTTTTATTAGAAACTATATAAATTTCACCGTCATCGTCTGTTTCAAAGCTTAAGTTTTCGTCTGTCCCATATTGTTTTTTGTATGCGGTTTGTAAGGACTGCTTTATAACATTTGCAATAACATCCTCATCAAAGCCACTTTCTTGAGCATACATTCTTATGCTTGAGCTTAGTGTGTTTTTTCCCATTATTCAATCTCCAAGTTTTATTTTTAAAGCTAATCTTTATTCTAACCTAGCTTTTTTACAGTTTTCTAGAGTTATTTCTCTTTTGTTTTTTTCTGTTTCTAAAACGATACTCTTACCATTGTACTCAATCAATATTCCTGTAACCCAATCTGTACAAGTAAGATCCCAAACAGAAAGCTTTTCACCGATAAAAGCCTCAAACTCGTAAGCTTTTTTTAAAACACGCCTCATACCGGGTGAGCTCACTTCCAAAAAAAGCTCTTGGACATTAAGCAAAACTTGTAACCGTTGTTGAAGGGGTTTATGCACCCTTGTACAATCTTCAATTCCCACACCTTTTGGTGAAAAAACCACAGCGTATGCGTTCCAGCCTGTTTTTAGCTGAACAAGTGAAAAATCTACAAGTTTATAACCTAAGCCTTCAACTAGAGTTTTAGCCTCGTTAAAAAATTCGCTTTCGTTTTGTTTTATTAACTTCATTTTCTATTCCTAAATCATAAAAACCTATAAAAAAAGAGCCGTAAAAACGACTCTTTCAAGGAATAATAATTATGAAAAGTAATCTATATCAATTATAAATATTTTTTAAATTTTGTCAAGAGATATAAAAATAAAAAGTCACTCTTTTTTAAAAACTAAAACACTCAGCGATAAATTTTTCAAGTTAAAATCTATTCCGTTTCTTCAATAGTCAAAAGGTCAATAACTTCTTGGGTAGTTTTTGCGTTTAAAAGCTCTTTTCGCTTTTCTGCACTTTTGAACAATAAACTTACTTCGGCTAAAAAACGCAAGTGCGGACCTGTTTTATCAATCGGAGAAAGAGTCATAATAAATATGCGTGAAGGCTCTTGATCCAATGAATCAAAGTCTACAGGCTTTTCAGAAATCCCAATACAAGCAACTAAACTTTCGATTGTGTCTGTCTTTCCGTGAGGAATTGCAATACCATGCTTCATTCCAGTAGACATCTTTTTTTCACGATCCATCACACAAGCCTTAGCAGCTGCCTTATCTTTTACTTTCCCCGCTTTTACGAGCATTTCCAAAAGCTCATCAATAATCGCTTCTTTTGTTGTCCCTTTTAAGTTCAGGGCAATTGTTTGGTTTGTTAAAACTGATTTTAAGTCCATAGTATAATTGTACATCGATTTTAAATAAAAGTCAAGCCTTTTTTAAAACTTTTTAAAATAATTATAAATTGCAAGAGGTATTGCCCAATTTTTATAAAAATTTTGCAATATTTTCATAAACCTCCAGTGCGGTTAGGTATTTGTGTAGCTTTCTTGGGTAGTTATTCATCCAGTTTTCTATCTGTTGGATTTGCTCTTCGCTAACATTATCAATGCTTGAACCTTTAGGTATGAAGCGACGAATAAGCTTGTTTGCGTTCTCATTACTGCCTCGCTCCCACGAGCTGTACGGATGTGCATAATAACACATCGTTCTTTTTTCCCATTCTTTTAGACACGAGGATTCAATTCCCTGCTGATCTAAAAATTCATTGCCATTGTCCATCGTGATGGTCTTAAACATTTTCGGAAAGTCTGCTCCATACC
>JARGFC010000005.1:0-15366 GCA_038397925.1 Treponemataceae bacterium | reverse complement strand
ATGTGTCAATCGTTTCGCTTTCTGGAAACCCAAGTGAAACTTCAAACTTTGCTTGACTTGGAAAGTAAGCTTTTTTTATACCGACTTTATTTACCGACTTCCCAAAAAGTTTTCCCACATCCAAAACAAGTTCAAACTGTGCCTTGCATTCATAAAAAGTTTCAGGCGTAAAAGTAATCGTGCGTTCGTCCGTTATTTCCCAAGCACCTTTCTGCTCCGGTAAAAATTTTGCCACTTGTGAAATATTATTTTTGTTTTTTATATCCTCGTTAAAAACAACTGTAATTTTTGCATCTCGTGCGATATTGCTTTGACTCATCGAAAGAATATATTGCGAACCGTCTTCCGCAAACTCCACATCTTTTTTCCCGCAAGAAAAAATTGTAAACCACAAAGCCAACAAAACAAAGAACCTAAAATTTTTCATAAAACTTTCCACCTTTAAAACCAAACTTGCTTATTATAAACGAACTTGTAAAATTTTACAAGGTATTATTTTTGACATTTGTACGACTTGTCCGTAATTGCAAAAAGCGTTTATCCCATCGCTTTGGATGGGCGATGGGTTTTTAACTTGCGAATAGTTCTAACGCCCAAGTGACAAAGTTGGGCTGGAATTTTTGGACAAAAAAAATTCCAGCCTAAGCAAGCCAGAGCTACGCTCCTCGTTGGAGTGTAAACTCTCGCCACGGACGGCGGGGCTGGTACTTTGCTTTTGTGAGTTTTGAATTTTCCTTGTATTATAAATAGAAAATTCAAAACTCGACCACTTTAGAAAAACAAGGATGTTTTTCTAAAGTGAGCGTTAGGCACATTCAAAGTTGGTTTGCATTTTTCAAAATGCAAACCAAAACAAAAAGCTCGCAACAATTTTTGCGAGCTTTTTGGTCGGAGCGATAGCGTAGCTTTGAATACGCCGACCTTGTTTTGCTTTTCAGGATTTAAAGCAAAACAAGGGAACGCCCATAAAATTTTAAAACAAAAAGTTCAAATAAAATAAATTTATCGCAGCAATTATAAGACTTATCATTCCTAGCATTATCAGAGAAAGACTTCCGAGCTTTAAATAATAACTTGCTCTTCGTTTTGCTACAAGTGCGGTAAAGGCTTTTAACAAAAGTTCACAAAGTAGTAACGAAAGAAAACCGACAACTATAATTAAAATTAAGTTAAAAAAAGATGAGGCTTCAAAAAGCGCAAAGAGGGAAATTCCAACTAAAAAGTTTATTTCTTTTTTTGCCAAAGTTTTTTCTTCAAAAATTTGTGAAACTAAAAGATTAGCAAGGAGCAAAAATCCAATTAACAAAAAAGGTATAAAAAACAAAAGATCAACCGGAGCGAAAAAATATTTTTGCAAAAAATAAATTAGTGAAGTTCCCAAAACTGACAGACAAAAATTTTTGCCATAAAACCAAAGGTCAAAATTGCTACGGGAAAAAATCAAAGCTCTCTCCACACCAATTCCACAAACAAGCGTAATAAAAAAAAGCAAACTAAAAACTAAAATCATTTAATCCTCAACAAAGGGAAGTATTTTCTCTTTTTTTATCGAATAATAAATCCACATTAAAAACGCAAGCAAAAAAAATGCTCCTGCATTTGTCCCGAAAAAACTAAAAATTAAAAACGCATCAGGAATAATTTTAATAGAAAATAATCCTGTTGATGCCAAAAAAGAAATGGATCCAAAAAATAAAAGCTCTCGCAAAAATGAAAAGCCGAGTAAAAAAATTGTATAAAATCCGCAAATGGAAACAGACTGATATGCAATTACATATTCGTCCACACTTAAAATTAAAATATACGATACTGCGGTAAGATAAATATAAAACCGCAAACTCAGTTCCGTTAATGGAAATAACAATGAAGCCATCAAAGAAAAGACAATACTCGTTGCAACAACAAACAAACTTTCAAAAATTTCTCTGCCCATTTTCGTTTTTATTAAAACAGCGGAGGAAATAACTTTTGCTAACAAGCTTGCAAAAAATAAAAACCAAATTTCAGCTACTATTAAAAGAGCGTACGCTAAATGCGAAGAACATGGCAACAGTGGCATTAAACCTAAAATAAAAATTAAAGATGTTTTTTTCATTTTGCTTCCTCCAAAAGTTTTTCTAGTTTTGTACTAAGACGCAAAATTGTTGTATCGGAAACTTTCAACTTGTCTGTGCTACTAGATAAAAGTCCCAAGTATTCAACTTTCGAATTTATGTCTTTACAAACAAAGATTCCGTTTGCCAAACCTGCGTTTGTAAAAAGGGGTTGCACAAATATTAGAAACTCTCCGTTTTTATGCTTTAATAAAAAAGCTTCAACCGAACGCGAGTTTAATCTTTTTGTGCTAGAGCTTGGTATTGCATTTCCTATATGTTCTAACGAAGTAATATTTATATTTTTATAGTCAGCCGAAATAGATTTTGCATTTTTAAAAAAACTTTGTATTGCTTTTTCAAAACTTGTTTTATTCAAATATTTAGTTAAAAGCGACAAGCCAAATCCTACAAGTGCAAAAGCCAAAAATATTGAAAAAATTATTGAATATTTAATAAGATTTTTTTTATGCACTTCGTCCATATTTTTTCCTCAATGTTAAATAAAAAATTTTTTCTTCAAAATACAATATAACGGGTAAACAAATATTTGCTATGATAATAGTAAAGGCAATGCCAATTGAACAAGCACCGGGACCACAAGTTATAAAAGCAACAAGACCTAAAATTAAACCATAAATAATTTTTCCTATTTTTGTGTTAGGTGTTGTGGATGCTTCGCCAACTATAAAAAAAGCATAAAAGAAAATTCCTGTTGTACAAAATGCTAGTAAAATATCTCCCGAAAAAAAAGTACCATCTATTTGTCGCATCGAAAAAACCCAAACTAAAAAGCCATACACAATTATAAAAACAAACGAAATAAGCCTTTCTCCAATATCATAAGCAAATAAGAATGCAGCAGAAAAAAGAGTTAATAAATTATATCTAAAAGCGGGAATTGTAGAAACATTATTTAAAAGCATATTTGCATAACCTTCAGGAATAAGCACTCCTATATTTGCAAAAAAATAATTCAAAACAGATGTAATTGCTTTGTCATTTCTTATAAAGCCGTTTATCTGCAAAGTTGAAAACATATTTCCGTGCGGCTTAACGATCTCGCTCATATTTAAGTTTTGCGGAAAATAATTCGGAAATGAAAAGTACAAAACCATAAGCGTAAATGCAACTGTTGAAAAAACATTTGTACCAAAACCACCGAAAAAAATTTTTACAAAAAAATATGCAATAGCAACTAAACAAAAAAACGCTACAAGGTTATAATTATTAGGAGTACAAAACGCAATTAAAACTCCATCGGTAACTAAACTCAAATCAAACCAATTTGCATTCTTGTTTATTTTACCTGCAATAAAATTAACAAAAATAATGGCTGTAACAGATAACGCAATTTTATAAAAAAGCATAAGTTCTTTTGCAAAAGCAAATAAAACCATCTGCACAGCTAAAAGACTTAAAACAATAATATTCTTTTTCGTAAAAGAAATTTGTGAAAATGCAAATGGTGCAAAGTTATATTTATTTAATTTCATATTTCGATTTTCTCCTTTGCCTTTGCTATTAAATCTGCAACAGGAATTCGGGACGAACAACAAGAAGAACAGAGATTGCATTTTATACAAGCTTTTAATTGTAAGATGTCATCCTCAGTTAAATTGTTTTTTTTGATTTTTGAAATTAATATTGCAGGGTCTAAACCCATTGGACAAACATTTAAACACATTCCACAATTATTACAAGGCAGAGTAACAAATTTTTCTATTACCTTACTCGGCACCACTGTAATTGACTTGATAGTTTTATTTATAGGTGTGTCAAAGCTTTCGCTTAAAACACCATTTAAAAAACCGTTAATAACTAGCGAAACTTTTCCAAACTTAACACCACCACATTCTTCAAGCAAACTACCGATTAAAGTTCCAAACCGTACTTTTAAAAGCTGTGGCTTTATTAAAGCTCTTCCTGAAAATAAAACATATGAACTTACAAAGGGGCGATTTTTTACAATAGCTTCATAAACATATATTGCTGTGGACGGCAGAACAATAAAGTTTTGTTTTGCCCGCGTTTTTGTAATATCGTAAAAAGGATATGTGTTTTCTGCATATATAAAAACTACTTCTGTAAAATCAAAAATCTGTAAAATTTTTTCTTTAACTCCTTTAGCAATAACATCAGTATAAAAAATTTCTACAGTTGTGGATTCTAAAATTCTAGCAATAATTGCAAGCCCTTCTAAAATTTCAAAAAGAAAATTTTTTAAAAGCTCCCCCTCCAATCCACACGACTTATCAAAATCAAAAAGAGCAAATTGCAGATTTCGTATATTTAAGCGTACTGCTTCCCGAAGTTTTGTAGCAAGAGATGCAAAAGGTTTTTCTGTAACAATCAAACTTTTACTTTCGATAATGTGAAGTAGTTCAATAAGACTAGTGTTTCGCCAAGGATAATTGCTATCCAGCTTTCTATGTAAATTAAACTGTCCCTCCAACAAAATAGGCAAGCATTCAAAATAACTACCATAGTCCGTTTTGAAAGCACAAGCATTGCCCACGATACCCGGAATCGGAGCGTGAACATTGGTGGCGTTCATATCTACTGCCCTCGCAATTATTTCACCCTCTCGTACATATTGTCCATAACTTACAACCTGCCTTGCTCGTACTCCGTCTATCGTAAGCGGCACAAGAGCTTTTTGTGGTAAAAAAGCATTTCCCAAAAACTCGGTATTATGTTTTAAAACGGAAACTGCATTCCCGCCCCGCCTAAAATTTATTAGCCTTTTCAAATTTTTGCAACCTCAACTTTTATAAGTTTTTATCCTTTGTTTTTTTTCTGCAAGAAAAATACCGATACCTAAAAGCACAATACTTAAAAAATAAAATAAAAAGTTAAACAAGTTATTACTTTTAGCAATATCAATCTTTCTTTTTACAAAATGTAAAAAACCATTTTCTGCCAACATAATAATATATGGGCTTTCATTTGCGTCAAAGCTTTTTTCAAAAAAAACACTCAAACATTTTTTTATAAATTCATTATTAAATTCTAAAACCCTGTTTTCAACTTCGGTAATTTTTCCATCAGTGTAAACAAAATCATTATAGTAAATTGTACATCCATTTTCAAGCACTGGAACTTCGTCAACCCGAGTATAATTTAGTGCAACATTCATCCAAGCATCTTTTACAAAATCATTAAGACTTGCCAAAGGTGAAGGTTCGCTCATAGCTATATTTTCCGTATAGAAAAAACTTGCTGTTGAAAACGACGGCACAATTTTACTTTTTGTAATATGCACAAAGTCAAGCTGAGAACGCTCATCACTCAAACGAGGATTTGTTAAAGTACAAAATATAAAACCCAAAGAAAGAATTACAAGGGTCATCAATGTAATTTCTAAAAAACGCTCGCACTGAAAAAACTTTCTGTCTTCAAAAACCGAAAAAGGTGTAAAAGCTCTTCGACTTTGTTTTAACTCCATTTCTAACTTATATACTTTTTTTAAATCTTTAACAAAAAAAGTTAATAAAACAAAAAACAAAAAAGCCGAATAAAAAGATAAAGTACTTTCACGATTTACATTAAAATTAAAAATTGGAAACAAGACTGCTAACCCAAAAATGAACAAAAGTAAAAAATTGTTTTTTAGTCTTTGTTTAGGATTAGCTGTTTTTAATTTGTTAAGATAAAGATAAAAGAATATCGAATAAAAAATCAAAAGCGTTGAAGCAAAAACAATAAAACTTTTTGAAAGAAAACAAGTAAACAAAAAAATAAAACTATAAGCACTAAATAAAAATTTTTCTTCCGACAAAAAAGATAAATAACAAAATAAAATAAAGCTTAAAAAAAAGAAAATAAAACTTTTAGAAAAATCTTCTTCAAAGCAAAACTCCCTTGTGTTTGCAAAAATAAAACAATAAAGAGAACTATATCTTATGGGGTTAAAATTTCTTTTTACATAAATATTTTGAAAACCATCATCATCAAAAAACCAAGCTAAATATTTCGAAGAAGGCGTAAAATTTTTTGCAGTTAAGTTTGTTTTGTTTTCAAAATCTATGAGTCTAGTTAAACTTTCGCTTGTTATTACTTCGGGAAATTTTTTCTTTAGCTTTGCAAAAAACTCAGGTGTAGCCGAATCTGAATCTATTTTAATTTGAAAAAAATGCGAAAGCTTTTTTTCACCTTTTGTAGAAATCTTTGCAAAACAAAAGACAAGACTCGCTAAAACAACAAACAAAAACCCAAAGCCAAAAGCTCGTAAAAAATTAAAACGCATCTTGAGTTTATAAAATATTTACAAAAATAATAGTTGTAAAAACGCCTATAATCGCCCCAACTATAACCTCAGACTTAGTATGTCCATTTACTTCTTGCACAGGTGTAAAATTGATATCCAGCTTTTTCGAAACCTTACCACCAAGTAAGTTTAAAGCCTTCGCCTGAATACCATTTGAAAGGCGCACTCCAACTGCGTCCCTTATGACTATTGAAGCTAAAAAAAATGCGATAATAAAAAAAGTACTATTAAAGCCTTCTTTGAGTCCAACCGACAAGGTAAGCGAAATAACGACTGCACTATGACTTGATGGCATTCCACCGGTAGACCCAAATCTTTTTAAAAAGTTTTTTACTTTTTTTTCACGGGGAGAAACTATAAAAGCTAAAATGGACTTTGTTAACTGACAAAGAAACCAAGACAAAAGAGCCGACAAAAAAATAGGACTTTTAAAAAGCGCAAGGATTTGTGAAAAATACATACTAAGCATACTTTGTATTATATCTTTTTTTTAATATTTTTCAAGACTTTATTGTTTATAATATATAAGCATAGATATTTTTTAAAAAAAATTGTATAATCGAAAGTTAAATAAATAGTTAAGGAAGTAAAAATGAAAAATTCTATCAAAGCTTTTTTGGAACGCAAAAATATTGAGATTTCCGCTAAAAAATATTTTATTGATGCAATGAGTGCAATGGCGATGGGACTTTTTTCCTCTCTTTTGGTAGGCACAATTCTAAACAGCATTGGATTAAAGTTTGGCATTACTTTTTTAACAGAAAAAGTTTGGACCTTTTGCAGGGATATGACTGGAGCAACAATTGGCATTGCTATTGCTCATTCGTTGAAAGCTCACAGCTTTGTTTTATTTTCGGCAACAATCGTGGGTTTTGCAGGCAATCAGTTAGGTGGCCCCGTGGGAGCTTTTATCGCTACGATTATCGCGACAGAACTAGGCAAGGCGATTTCACGAGAAACAAAGATTGACCTAATTGTAACGCCGATGCTTACAATTCTTTCAGGAGTCTTAGTCGCAAGCCTTGTAGGACCAGGTATGTCTGCACTTATGGATTGGCTAGGGCAAGTTATTATGCAAGCAACAGAGTTGCAACCCTTTTGGATGGGACTTACCATTTCAGTAATTATCGGTATGATTTTAACGCTACCCATAAGCAGTGCAGCAATTTGTATGATGCTTTCGCTCGGGGGACTTGCAGGCGGAGCAGCTACTGTAGGTTGCTGTGCCCAGATGATAGGCTTTGCTGTTATGAGTTATCGAGACAACGGCTTTGGAGGAAGCCTCGCTGTGGGAATTGGGACGAGTATGCTTCATATGCCAAATATTATTAAAAACCCGATAATATGGATACCCCCGACCCTCACTGCTGCCATTTTAGGTCCCTTTGCAACAATGTTTTTTAAGCTGGAAAATATTCCTCTCGGTTCGGGAATGGGAACTTGCGGTTTAGTCGGACAAATCGGCACTCTAACAGCAATGTCAGAAATCGGCAAAGGTGGCATAAATGTCTATTTTGCGATTTTGCTTTTGCATTTTATTGCTCCTGCAGTTTTAACCCTGCTTTTTACTAAAACTTTACGAAAACTAAACTTAATAAAAGACAACGATTTGAAACTAGATCTTTAGGATTTGGATTTTCGAGTTTCTCGCCCATTTTGTGCTTATTGACATTTGTAAGACTTGTCCTTACTTTTCGAAAAACGCTTATCCGCTCACTCTGGATGGTGAGCGGTCATAACCTTAGTGATGAGTTTCAACGCAAAACTGGCAAAGTCAGGCGGGAATTTTTGACACACAAAAATTCCCACCTAAGCAGACAAGAGCTACGCTCCCCGCTAAAGCGTAAACAAACGGGGTTTTAGGGGCAGAGCCCCTAGGAGAGGGGGTAGCGGAAGACACCGAAGTTGAGCAAAGCGAACAAGGTGGCTGGAGCGAGGGGGAGACTTCCCCCACTATATCTTGAAAAACCACGCCTAGGTTCTACTTTGCCCGATTACTTGACCAATTTTTCGATTTTTGTTATAATGCGATCTTATATGGATTATGTTGAAAGTCTTTTTAAAGATAATTTTTTAGAATACGCTAGCTATGTTATTAAGGATAGGGCAATTCCTTGTTTGGAGGATGGTTTAAAGCCTGTTCAACGACGGATTTTGCATACGCTTTTTGAAATGGACGATGGAAAGTTTCACAAGGTGGCAAATGTGGTCGGGCGTTGTATGCAGTATCATCCACACGGGGACGCTTCAATTGGAAATGCTCTTGTTGTGCTGGCGAATAAAGAATTTTTTATCGATAGGCAGGGGAATTTTGGGAATCTTTTTACAGGGGACGGAGCTTCCGCCCCGCGTTATATTGAATGTCGAATAACGCCTTTTGCCAAGGACATTTTTTATAATCCAAACATTACCGAGTATGTGCCTTCTTATGATGGGCGAAGTAAGGAGCCTGTTGCTTTTCGGGCAAAAATTCCTGTTGTATTGGTAATGGGGGCGGAAGGAATTGCGGTTGGTATGTCCACAAAAATTTTACCGCACAATATTCGGGAAGTTATTGAAGCAGAAAAAGCTTGCATACAGGGAAAAAAGTTTCAGCTCTTCCCCGACTTTGAAACAGGTGGGCAAATTGATGTTTCAGAATATAAAGACGGTTTGGGAAAAATTTTAGTTCGAGCAAAGCTGGATATTTCTGATGAAAAAAAGATAGTTATAACAGAATTGCCTTTTGGGAGTACAACCGAAAGTTTAATTAACTCTATCGACAATGCCGCAAAGTCAGGGAAGGTTAAGGTTTCCGAAATTAGCGATTTTACGGCAGAAAAAGTAGAAATTGAATTGCGGTTACCAAGAGGAGTTTATTCAAAGGATGTGGTTGACTCACTTTACGCTTTTACGGAATGCGAGCAATCCATTTCGTGTAACCTGCTTGTAATTAACGAAACTCTGCCACAGCTTATGACGGTTACCGAGCTTATCCAAAATCACTCAAAGCAACTGATTAAAATCTTAAAAGATGAGCTGGAATATGAAAAAAGAACTCTAAACGACAAACTTCATTTACGAACGCTTGAGCGAATTTTTATCGAAGAACGAATTTATAAAAAAATCGAAACAATGAAAACGGCAGAAACTGTTGTGGAGGCAGTGCGAAAAGGATTTGAACCTTTTAAAGCTGAGCTTTTGCGTGAAGTTACCGACGAGGATATCGACCATTTGTTAAAAATTCCTATTCGTCGCATTTCGCTTTATGACATCAATAAAAATCGTCAAGAAGTTCAACAAATAAATGAACGCATAAAAGAAATAAATAAACTATTAAAAAATCTTACGGGCTACGCCCTATCTGTATTAGACAATATTTTGGCAAAAATTCCAAAAGAGCAAACAAAACGAAAAAGTGAAATAGCTTCTTTTACAAAAGTCAATGTAAAAGAAGCTATCGACCGAAGTCTCTCACTAAGATATGACGAAAAAACGGGCTATCTCGGTACGGGGGTTTCCACTGGTACGGAGCTTTTTAAAGTAAGCCCCTTTGACAGAATTTTTGTGATGCGTAAAAATGGAATTTACACGGTTATAGATGTGCCAGAGCGTTTTTTTGTAGATGTGGATTTGGTCAACTGTTCTTTTGCGAGCAAAGAAAATATTTCTAAAATTTTGTTCACTGCAATTTACAAGGACGAAAAAACAGGTTTCCCTTATATTAAGCGAAGTAGAATAGAGGCTTATATTTTAAATACGGATTATCTTTTTGTGCCAGACGGGAATGAAGTTTTGCTAGTTCACGACAAACCTAAGTTTAGCTTTACGGTAAAATTAGCGCCAAAGCCTCGATCAAAAATGACAGAAAAAACTTTTAAAGCGGATAAGTATGCAGAAAAAGGTTTACGCGCTAAGGGGGTTAAACTAATTTCTCGAATTGCAACTTCTGCGGAAATCGCAAGTGCTCAAAAAACATTGGACGAGCAACCTAAGGTTAAAAAAACAAGAACAAAAAGTGCTACAAAAAAAACAGGGAAAGGCTTGAGAGCAAAGGCGAGTGAAAAAGCAGGAACAACTAGCAAGTCTAAAACAAAGTCTTCAAGCAAAACTAAATCAACGAGTAAAAAATGAAACTAGATAAAACACAAAAAAAAGCTATTTACGATTTTTTTCTTGCAGTGGATGAAAACCTATCAGGTTTTAGAAACCCTAGTTTAAAAGAAGCTTTGGAAAAAGCTGAAAACGAAGCTGAAGTTTTGACAGAAAAAAAGCCACAAATAAACAAAAGCACGAATTTAAAACCCAAAGCAGGTTTTGATGCTGTCAATGAAAACACTGCTGAATATACACCCAAAACTCTTGACAACGAACAGCCTTCCAGCTTTACCCCCACCCTCCCGACCACAAATGACAACAACACAGTTCTTAGTGAAAAAGAACTTTGGGCTCTTTCACAAGTGGAATACGATGTTAGCAATTGTAAGGCTTGTGATTTATCACGAACACGAAACAAAACTGTTTTTGGAGAAGGCTGTTTTACTTTTGCAAAGGAGCAAGAACCCAAGTCCCGCCCGACAGTTTTAGTTATAGGTGAGGGTCCCGGTTTTGATGAGGATAGAACAGGTCGTCCCTTTGTAGGACGGGCGGGACAGCTTTTAGATAAAATGCTAATTGCGATTGGGCTTTCCCGCCACACAAATTGCTATATTTGTAATGTAGTAAAATGTCGTCCGCCAAATAATCGTGAACCTGCACCTAAAGAAGTAGCAGCCTGCCTGCCTTATTTAACCAAGCAAATAGAAATTATACGCCCAGCTTTTATTTTGCTAATGGGGCGGACAGCCTGCCACGCCTTGCTGGATACAAGTGTGGGTATAAATCGTCTGCATGGAAAGTTTTTTAATCTAATGGGAATTCCAGCAATTTGCACTTATCACCCGAGTGCTCTTTTACACAACGAAATTTTAAAACGCCCTGCTTGGGAGGACTTAAAGATACTTCGAGAAAGGCTCAACGCAGAAAATAAATCCTAAGTGATAATCAATACCCTTGTTCCTTGCACTCTTTGTCTAACTCTAATAAGGTTTTATTATTTGAGGCTGGTATAATAATATTAAAAAGTCTTCTTAAACTTTCAAAAGCATTTAAATAATACATACAAAATAAAGTAGAATTTTACTCAAGTCAGCCTTTATATTTTTGAAGTGAAGAGTATCCTAAAAACCTATATTTTGGGTTTTCAAGATACCCTTAAATAGTGAAAGCAATTATGTTTTAAACCTTCCGATTGAATTTACAAGCTTTTCTATGATATTAGTGTTTTCCTCACTAAGAACATTTACCTCTTGCATTACACCAACAACACCATTTGCATTTTCGACAATATGTTCCATAACCATTGTAATTTCTTCGGTGGCTTGTATAAGGTTGTTTATTTTTTCATTTGAATCTCGACCATGATTTTTTATTTCGTCCGAGCCTGACTTTACCTCATTTGTGATTTCACCTATTTCGGTTACTGCTTTTAAAATTTCACCACTTCCTGCATTTTGTTCTTGCATTGCAGCCATAATCGCTTGTTCTTGATGTTCAAAAGTTGTAGTGTGTTCCGATATTTCAGAAAAAGCTTCTTCCATTTGCTTAGAATGTTGGGTAACATTTTCGATTTCGGTTTTTAGTTTTTTTAGAACTACTGATATTGACTTACCTTGAACATTTGATTCTTCTGCTAGTTTTCGAATTTCATCTGCAACTACTGCAAAACCTTGACCTGCATCTCCTGCGTGAGCAGCCTCAATTGCAGCATTCATAGCGAGCAAGTTTGTTTGACTAGCAATATTTTGTATAACGGTAATTGCTTCAAGTAAACCTTCCGAGTCGTTTGAAATCTTTTTTACAACATTTGCAGTTTCAGTAGTTGCACGCAAAGCTTTTTCACTTGCAGACTGTAAAAGTCCAAAAGACGCTTTATTTTCTTGTAGAATATTATTTACAGACTGAATGCTTGCAACCATTTCTGTTATGGCAGAAGTTGATTGAGATATATTTGTAGCTTGAACTTCTATACGATTGTTTAAGTTTTCAATAGTCTTCATAACAATAGCAATCGAGTCGTAAACAGCTGAAACATCATCTGACTGATCTTTTATTGCAGCTGAAACATTTTGGATACCTTCGCTTATTCCAAAAACTTGAGAAGAGCTTGAGGTAATATGATTGGAAAGTTTATTCGCAAAGTTTGTCATATTTTTAGATTCGCTTTTTACATCGCCCATTGCACTTCGAATATCTGTTAGAGCTTTGTTGACATAAGCATTTATAGTCGCAATTTCATCAGTCGAAGATGATGGTAGCACAATTGTTAAATCAAGTTCAGCAATTCTAGCCATAGCTTCTTGCATCTGTTCAAATTTTTTAAACATCACACGAATAAGTAGGCTCGAAAGAATACCTATTATCATCGAGAAAATTGTGCCCAATATAAGCGGACCTCCAAGAACATCGATAACTGGTGGCACAAAATCACTTTCAGGAATTGATACTACCATTTGATATGGAGTAGTCCAAATATTTCGTTTTGCTAAAATCGTGTTGCCGTGTGTCGAAGAGTATTGTCGTAACTTGGGAAAGCCCTCAACTTCTTTTGTGTCATTCGGAATAATTTCTTTAATGTATTTACCTAATTTATTCTCATCAGAACTAATCGAAATTAAACCGTCGGCATTGGTAAAAGAGACTGATGAGTTTTTACTTGGTAGGCTTTCCATCATCAAACCGACAGCATTGCTCAAGTCAATAGCAACACCGGCTAATGCTACTGCCTCTCCTTTGGAATTATAGACCTTTTGGTCAAACCAAAAAAGCGTTTGATCTAAGGTTTTGTTATAATCTAGATTGTATAAAACATCATCGGGTAAATCTAAGATAGCATAAAACCAACTGTCTTTTTCTTCTGTCGGATAAAGCTGATCTCTTATAACTTTTCCGTCTTGAACTATATAATAGCTTCCTTTTTCCTTAGTCGCTAAAAAAGTTGTCGCAAAACCTTCGACTTTACTTAGTTGGAGCATTGTTTCGTTGACAACCTCTTCATCGACTTCTGAAGTTTCTCCACTTTCTATAAACCGTATGACGTTTTTGTTCTGGCAAAAACTTAATGACAAGGCTGAACCTCTAACAATATCACTTTGAAGCGAAAGTGAAGATGCTTTCACAATCGGATCAACTGATACATAAAAATTATTTCTAAAATGTGTTTGTGATTTTAACATTGTTAAAAACAATACCGGAACTAAGACTAAAAGTATGCCAAACCATGTAATTAGCAAAACTTTTGAACGCATTTTCATAAATAACACACCCTCCTTTTATGCTACAATAAATTTTATCACATTTAAGAAACATATACAAGATAAATTTATTTAAATTTTAATATTTTTTAATAAACCTAAACAACTAATGCAATATATGATTTTCTTATTAACACTTTTCAACTTGAGCTTTTTACCTTAAGCGTACTTGCAAAACACAAGAGCAAGATAAATCTGTGTCATTTTACTCCCCCTCCACCGATGAAAATTTATCTATATAACTGGCTAGATTTTTCACAAAATAGCTATTCTATAAAAAAAAGACGAACTGAGGCTTTTTCTCTTAAAGGCTTCGCTTCGTCTTTTTTGTGTTTAAACATAAAAAAGTAAGATTTTTAAAAAGGCATTTTATTCAAGTGCTAAATATAATAAACTTTTCATGACGGAGGATTTTATGAAAAAGACTTTATGGACGAGTATGCTTATCTTAATCAGTGCACTCATTTTGGGCTACACAGCTGTTGAGCATTTGGGGAAATTTACTATTATATCACATCAAAACATTGATCTAACAAGAATAGAAGAAATGCATATCGGTGATAAATTAAAAAGCACAAACTTAAATCTGAAAATTTTCGGAATTAAAACAAAGAAAGAAGTCGGTTATGAACTTGAAAGAGCAATAGATTCTATCCTTGACAAAATTCCGGGAGCAGTTGGACTTGTCAATGCAACATTATCTTATAAAAAGGTTAAAGGAATTACTTTCGAGAAGTCGGGATATATTTTTGAAGGTCAAGTTTTAATAGACCCGTCTATTGAAACAAAGACAAGTAAAAATGATGCAACAGAACTATATTTTATTGTTGATGACGAAGGGAACCCGATTCCAGTCGATGAACAAACTTATATGGTAGCACAAAAAGTTCCACACTCTCAACTATAGTACTTATAGGTATGGATTTTTCAAAACTCGCAACAAATATATGGAAAGCCTCCAAAAACTGAAGTTTTTAGAAGCTACTATTAGTTTATTTAAAATTTACAAAAGCTAGTAATATTATGTCACTAGCTTTTGTATTTTGGAACAATTTTTCACTTTATCGTAATTTTTTGGTGTTCATTTTCGATTTTTTCATAAAGATTAAATTCACCAATATTTTGATCACAGCCAATGTTGCCACCTATGTGAATTCCTTCGTACTTACCTTTGAAGTCGTCAACCTACTAAGTACAGATTACGGTCTTCTTGTTATCAGTAGGAGCTGTTGTTCCTTTTGTAGCAGAATCTGCCGGTCCCCCGAACAACCTACAATCAAAAATATTGAACAGAGCAACGCAATACATACTCCACACACCCTTAAAACATTGTTTTTGTTTATTTTCATGGGTAACCATCCTTTGCAGATTATTTCTTGCATTAAGTATACCCTTATTTTTTTTGTCAACCCCTATAACACGGTTTTTTGAAAAATATAAAAAGAGAAATTTATTATGAACTTGTAAGCAATTGTAAAAAGATGACATAAAAAGGCAAAAAAAAGCCTAGCAGCTATCTACTTTCCCACCATTAGGTAGTATCATCGACGTAAAAGAGCTTGACTTCCGTGTTCGGGATGGGAACGGGTATTACCTCTTCACTATGACCACTAGGCAAATTAATTTAATTTCAGGGTACATCGGTACAAAACCGATATTAAGTTTTTGGTGA
>JARGFC010000004.1:0-4133 GCA_038397925.1 Treponemataceae bacterium | reverse complement strand
ACGATGGACAATGGCAATGAATTTTTAGATCAGCAGGGAATTGAATCCTCGTGTCTAAAAGCAGGGGCAAAAAGAACGATGTGTTATTATGCGCATCCGTACAGCTCGTGGGAGCGAGGTAGCAATGAGAACGCAAACAAGCTTATTCGTCGCTTCATACCTAAAGGTTCAAACATTGACAATGTTAGCGAAGAGCAAATCCAAGAGATAGAAAACTGGATGAATAACTACCCAAGAAAGCTACACAAATACCTAACCGCACTGGAGGTTTATGAAAAAATTGCCCAATTTTTATGAAAATTGGGCAATACCTCTTGCAATTTACCCTTTTTTATAAAATTTTTCCAAAATACTTGACTTTTTATTTGGTAAACACTAAAATAAAAGGTCAAACAGACAAATGAAAGGGGTTTAACTAACTTTATGGAAAAAAATTATAAGGAAAAACTATACTTAAAAGCTGAAGATTTGTATCAATTATCGCGGGAAAAGATTGTTGAAAAGCTTGGTAGTAATACGGAGCAGGGTTTGAGTGCTTCGGAGGTTGCAAAAAGACAAGCAATTTATGGTTTAAATGAGTTGGAGGCGGAGCAATCAACTCCTCTTTGGAAAAAACTCTTGGAGCAGTTTAAGGATGTGATGGTTTTAACCTTATTGGTTGCCGCCATCGTTTCAGGCTCTTTGGGCGAATGGGTGGATGCTTTGTTGATTATTGCTATTGTTGTTATAAATGCAGTTTTAGGTGTATATCAAGAAGGGAGAGCCGAAAAAGCTATTGAGTCTTTACAAAAAATGGCAGCACCTGAGGCAAGGGTTTTGCGTGATGGTGAGCAAAAAATGATTAAGGCTACAGAAATAATTCCCGGCGATATTGTTATTTTAAATGCTGGGGACATTGTTCCTGCGGATCTGCGTTTGTTGGAAAGTAGCAATTTAAAAGCCGAGGAGGCTTCGTTGACAGGTGAGTCGGTGCCGGTAAATAAGGATGCAAGCTTTGTAGCGGAAAAAACTTTGAACTTAGGCGACCGTACAAATATGCTTTATTCTAGCACTGCTGTAACCTATGGGCGTGGAAGAGGAATTGTTGTAGAAACAGGGGCTAGAACCGAAGTTGGCAAAATTGCTGATAGACTTCGAGGTATAGAGCAAGAAGCAACTCCATTGCAAAAAAACTTAAACCATATGGGTAAAATCCTAGCGGTGATTTGTATTGTTGTTTGTGCTATTGTTTTTGCAGTGGGCGTTATTCAAGGTGGTGAACCCTTACATTTGTTTATGACAGCCGTTAGTTTGGCAGTTGCTGCAATTCCTGAAGGCTTGCCTGCAATTGTTACAATTGTTTTAGCTTTGGGTATGAATAGAATGGCAAAAAAAAGTGCTATCGTAAAACGGCTATTGGCTGTTGAAACACTAGGTTCTGTTGATACTATTTGCTCGGATAAAACGGGTACCCTAACACAAAATGAAATGACTGTTACTCGTATTTATACAAATAGTCAATTATACGAAGTATCTGGTACGGGTTATGAACCTGTTGGTGAAATTACATTGTGCAATGAAGAAAAAGCTGACCTAGGTGCTTTGAATCGTTTATTGCAAATATGCGCATTATGTAATGACGCCAGTTTGCAGCAAAACGCAGATGGCTTATGGGGCGTTCTTGGCGATCCTACAGAAGGTGCTTTATTAACATTAAGTGCAAAAAAAAATGTTACCAGAGACGGCTTATTGGAAAAGTATCCAAGATTGGGGGATATGCCCTTTGACTCAGATAGAAAAATGATGTCAGTTTTTCATCAGCTAGATGGTGAATATATTTCTTTAACAAAGGGAGCACCCGATATTTTATTAGATCGTTGTACACATATTTTATTAGATGGACAAATAAAAGAACTTACAGACACAGAGCGTAAAAAAATTTTAGAAACTAATTCAAGTTTTGCAAAGTCGGCTTTACGAGTTTTAGCTTGTTCTTATAAAATCCATGAAAATGATAAATTTAATAATGCTGAAAACGATATGGTCTTTGTTGGTTTAACAGGTATGATAGACCCCGCTCGCCCTGAAGCAAAAGACGCAATTGCAGTTTGTCATAAAGCGGGTATCCGAGTTGTTATGATTACAGGAGATTATAAGGATACAGCAGTTGCAATTGCTAAAGATTTAAATTTGTTTCAAGAAGGCGATGAAGTGCTAACTGGGGCTGAACTTGAACAAATGAGCGATGAAGAGCTTAGAAAAAAATGCGAAAAAGTATCGGTGTACGCGAGGGTTTCGCCCGAACATAAGGTGCGTATTGTAGCAGCCTTAAAATCTAATGGACATATATCTTCGATGACTGGCGATGGTGTCAATGATGCACCTGCTTTAAAACAAGCGGATATTGGTGTAGCAATGGGAATTACGGGGACGGAAGTTGCTAAAAACTCATCCGCAATGATTTTAACAGACGATAATTTTTCGACGATTGTGGCAGCAGTACAAGAAGGAAGAGTTATTTACAGTAACATTCGCAAATTTGTGAATTTTTTGTTGTCGTGTAATGTCGGCGAAATTTTAGTAGTGTTTTTGACTAACTTGTTATTAGGACCGCAATACACACCATTATTACCGATTCAGCTGTTGTTTTTGAACTTAGTAACTGATAGCTTTCCTGCCTTAGCCTTAGGACAAGAAAAAGGCGAAAAAGATATTATGCTACATCCGCCAAGAAAAAGCGATGAAAAAATTATCAATAAAGAAATGTTAGCTTCTATGATTACACAGGCGGTTGCAATATTTATTACTGTGTTTGCAGCTTTTCAAATTGGACGATTTTTATATCCAGATGTTTCTATGGAAGACAGCAAAATTTTGGTAGATTCTTTTAACTTCTTTGCTTACGAAGGATTTACTCCCTCGTATGGAGCGGGAACCTTTGTTTTTGTAACTTTAATTTTTGCTGAATTGCTACGGGCTTTTTCCAGTCGCTCTGAACATTATTCTGTTTTTCAGTTGGGCTTTTTTGGCAACTCAACAATGAACAAGGCGGTTTTAGCTTCCGCTTCGTTAATGCTTTTTGTAGTTTATGTGCCATTTTTACAAGAAGTTTTTAACACTGTCCCCTTATCCATCAGAGATTGGTTGATTATTTCAGGTTTAGCTATTATTCCGTTTGTTTTCGGTGAAGTTTTTAAACTTGTGTATCACAGTGGCACAAGAAAAAAAGCAAGTAAACTAGTACAGCGGGAAATTAAGCATTAGGGCGTCTTCGTTTTTTATAAACTTTTGTAAGACTTGTCCGTGCTTTGCGAAAAATGGCGCTCCCGACACGGACGGCGGGTTAGAATAAAACATTGGCGAGTTTTGAATTTTCATAAAAATTCTAATAAAAAAATCAAAAATTTGACGATTTTCTATTAAAAACACTTGACTAAAAAATATATATCCGTTAAAATTTAAACTGAAGTCTTTACAAGACTTACAAATATATTAAAAAGGTGGTTTTTATGAAGAAAAAAACACGAAGTAAAAATGAGGTAGGTGGTTTTTTAAAAACCGTTGAACGAATTGGGAATACTCTTCCCCATCCAGCGATTATCTTTGTCATTATGTCATTGATATTGGTTGTAATCGCGGAGATCTTGGCTCGTTTCGGCGTATCGTTTACTTATTATGATGCGAAAGCAGGTAAGGAGGTTGAGTTAGTTGCTATTTCATTGCTCAATAGGGATGGTATTAACTATATTTTTAACTCAGCTGTTAAAAACTATACGGACTTTGCACCGTTGGGAACAGTTTTGGTAGCAATGCTTGGTGTTGGTGTTGCGGAGCATTCTGGACTTTTTGAAGTGGGCTTAAAAAAATTGCTTACTAATGTTAATAGCCGGGTTTTGACTGCAACAGTTGTTTTTGCAGGAGTTATGAGTAATATTGCTTCTGATGCCGGATATGTTGTGGTAATTCCGTTGGGTGCTATGATGTTTGCAAGTGCTGGACGTCATCCGATTGCTGGTTTAGCGGCTGCTTTTGCAGGTGTTTCTGCCGGATTTAGTGCGAATCTCGCTATTGGGACGACAGACCCGCTTCTTACAGGTATAACAAATGAAGCTTTAAAGATATCTGGAAGTACAATGAGCCTTGCACCCACTTGT
>JARGFC010000003.1:0-27665 GCA_038397925.1 Treponemataceae bacterium | reverse complement strand
CCGCCGTTTTGAGAAACGAAAAACGGCACTACAATAAGCGATGTTTTGAAAAATACCAAGTTACCAAATTTTCAAAACTCGCCAATTAAATTAGTCGACGCTATTTTAGTCGACTAATTTAATAGAACCTCTATGTGCAATCAGTCTCACAGTTTTTGGGGAAAAAGTTCCAAAAACAGCAGAGCTACCTAGAACATCAAAAGGCTCAATACTTCAATACCTCTATATTGACTTAAATAAGTTAATAGGTTACACTTTAGACAAGGACATTGAGCATTACACAGCACAAGACTTTTGGATACGCTTTTTAGGCAACTACCAAAGCGACGCGCAAACAAAAGCGTTAAAATCGCTTTGCGAAAAGAACGAAGGAGTAAATATGGCAAATGAAGTACTACTTACAGTAACTGAAGAAGAAAGACAAATCGCTCGCGAGCTTTCAGAATATAAATATCAATTGATGGTTCAAGGCGAACGAGCTGAAGCAAGAACGGAAGGATTAGCGGAGGGGTTAAGCAAAGGTGAAGCACGTGGTATACAAAAAGGCTTAAATCAAGGCAAACTAGAAAAAGCTCGGGAAACGGCTAAATTGTTAAAACTATTAGGCGATCCAATTGAGAAAATTGTTAAGGTAACAGGTCTTTCAAAAGCCGAAATCAATAAGTTGTAGAATTTTATAAAAAACCAATAATCTCGAATCTTTATACAAAAGAAATCAGGAAGTGAATATGGCAAATGAAGTATTACTTACAGTAATCGAAGAAGAAAGACAAATCGCTCGGGAATTTTCAGAATATAAATATCAATTGATGGTTCAAGGCGAACGAGAAGAAGCAAGAAAGGAAGGTATAGCGGATGGGTGCGAGGAAGGATTATTTGAAGGCAGGGTTTTAGGTAAAGCAGAAGACAAACTAGAAAAAGCTCGGGAAACGGCTTTGGCGTTTAAGAAAATGGGATTGCCAATTTCGCAAATTGCAAAAGGTACTGGTTTAACAGAAGAGGAAATCGAAAAACTGTAAGACTAATTTTTTTCACACTCAGATTTTATTGTCAATTGCTAATTTGTACAAAAAATTTAAAACTCAACCATCTTGAAAAAACTAAAGATACCACTTATTGACAAAAGAATATTTTTATGTAAAATATTTTTGACGGAGATTTTATGGATTTTAATGCAAATACTGGTAAAAATTTGGTGATTAAGGTCGGTGAAGAAAATTGGTTACGAATACCGATTAAAACTCATGTGGTTATGAAAGACGATGATCTTTTTGCGGATGTGATTGACAAATACACAAAAGAAATTCGTGAACCTGATGATATTATTTTTTGTGCGGAAAAAATTGTGGCGATTACGCAGGGGCGAGCATATCCACTTGATTCAATAAAACCTTCTTGGCTTGCAAAGTTTTTGGTAAAGTTCGTACACAAGTCACCTTACGGTATTGGCTTGGGCTCGCCTCATACAATGCAATTAGCTTTAGAGGATGTAGGTGTGTTTAGAATTTTGCTTGGTTGTGTTGCGGCTGCATTTACAAAACCCTTTGGCATACGAGGAGTTTTTTACAAGGTTTGCGGTTACAAGGCGGCAGCGATTGACGGTCCATGCGATTACACCTTGCCACCATACAATCGCTATGCAAAAAAAGCTCCCGAAAATCCAACAAAGGTGTCGAAGGAACTTGCCCAACAATTAGGAAATGAGTTTGTGATGATTGATGCAAACGATTTGGATGTAAACATTTTGGGTAAGTCTTCGGAAGATTTAAGTGACAATTTTTTAAAAGCTGTTTTCAAAGACAATCCACTTGGTCAAACAAATGAGCAAACACCTGTTGGCATTTTAAGAAAACTAAAATCCTAACAACAACGAAATAATTGCTAAACTTTCAAAAATAGTTTACCCAAAAAAACTTCCTATTACAAACTTGAAAAAGTTTTTGTTGAAATTGACAATTGAGGATGTCGTGTTTTAATCCCTTAAAGCAGGTCAATAGTTTTATAATGATTATGGAGACGATATCCTTTCCTATATCCTTAATATCAAAGAGTGTATTTAGTATCTTAGGATTGTTACTCCTAATATCTATTAAGTACTGATCTTTGTACTCTAACTTTACATATGAATAAATCATAATATCCCCCCGTTATCCACAGCTAAGGGTTGAACAGCCCATTTAAGACTCTTACTCTACCCTTCTCATTCCTCATACAAAGTTCTAAAAGTGATATAAGGACTATAACTTAATCCATCATCTGTTATATCTACGATTGCAGTTATAGATCCTGAATATAATTCTCCAGAACCTACTTCATCATATCCTATGAATATAAGATAATATTCTGTACCTCCCCTATACCTTCTATCAATTTCATCAAAGCTGATCTGGAGAATATCTCTAATATGTTCTTTAAATTCTGTAGAAAATTCTGTAGAAGTATCATCCTCTAGATCTAGATATGTCCACTCATCAAATCCATCTTTTATCGATAGCTCTTCAAATCCCCTAGCTATATCGAGTAATTCCTCCTCACTATTGACATTTATCTTAAATAGATTACTATACTCCATCCATAGTACATCTCCATTCTGTGATACCTCATCATTATAATATAGAGTTCCCAGATCTTCGTAAAGTTGATTACTATCAGCTACTACACTAAATACCGATAGTACTAATATTAGTACTAAACATAAACATCTTTTAACATTCCTCATTCTACTCCTCCTAAGCCAGTAGAGTAATTGGCACTGCTACTAATAATCTCTTTACGTTCTTCATACTAATCTCCTCTTCAATTTAAAACCGATATCCCTTACTTAGTCTATCCTTAAAGTATTTATACTTATCCATATTCCGATCACCAAGCTCTTCACCTCTATGCTTATAGGATGATAGGATTAGTCTTAATCCCTTAAAGCAAGTCAATAGTTTTATAATTCTTAAACACACCTCGAATGTACACTACCTTGAAATACTTACAAAGTTGTTTTCGCATACCTATAATAGAAACGGCAATTTATAGGTTTGCGAACTGTTAAAGAACTGTGCCATCTCCATTCTTATATTAACATATTTTATAACTTTTTCAAGTCATATATTAACAAATTATACATTTTATGCTTTTTTTGATGTTTTTAGACATAAACACATAAAATTTTCCAAAAGCATATAGAAGCTTCTAATTCTCTATTCTTCGTTATTCGGGTTTACAAGTACATTCTTGCAAACATCCGGTCCATCAACACAAACTTTCGGGGCATTTTCAAGAATTTCAATATCCTTTTTCTCCCGTCGTTTTGTGAAAAAATTAATAATTTTCCTAACAATCATAAGAAACCTCCTTTGATATTATATTATATTATATTATATTATATTACATTATATAAACAAAAAAACAAAGAGGAGGTTATTTCCTTTTCTCCTTAATCCCTTAAAGTAGGTCAATAGTTTTATAATCAGGATGGATACGATATCCTTAATATCAAAGAGTGTATAAGTATCTTAGGATTGTTACTCCTAATATCTATAAGATACTGATCCTTGTACTCTAATTTTATATACGAATAAATCATAATATCTCCCGTTATCCACAGCTAAGGGTTGAGTAGCCCTTTCAAGCCCCCCTCTAATAAAAAGGAAAGAAGGAATACTTAATTGTATCTAACTAAGCATCCCTCTAAAAAAAAAAGAGAGCTTTATGCACGTGACCACTAGTATAAAAGTAGATCACGGTCATATCCCTTACCTATTTATCCTGATTCTTACGATACACATATGTTTCTTCATATATGATATCACGTCCATAATCTATTGAATATGCGATCGTTATTATCTTATACTTCTTATTAGATTCTCCATTAGATCCCTTATGGGTAATATCATTAATTAATAGATAGAATCCACACTCTCTTTTTCTCTCTCTTCCTATCTTACTGATCTCAGCTAATTCCTTATTAACTAAGTTATATAGTTTAGGATCATCTTCTAGATCTATATATTCTTTATTTTCTATGTCCCATCCCTCATCCGGATCTACCACCTTATACTTACCCCCACCCCCTCTCATTATTTTTCTTATTTCACCTACGCTATCAGTATTTAATCTATATAGGTAACCATTAATAGTTAAAGTCTCTGTACCTTCATTATAGATATTACCCAGATCCGTCATCAATGGTGAAGTAGAAAGTTTGGCATCAGTAGTCTTAGTAATACGTCCTACCAATACTCCCACTATTAGTGCCAATACTATAACCAATAATCTTTTAAACTTCATCTCATACCTCTATCTTTCAAGCCTAATCGCTCATTCCTTACCCTCTAATCCTCTAATTGAGTGAGAAAGGTCCGGTAAGTTATATCACTATAATTATCACCCGTATCTACAAATACTCCTAAAGAAAGTTAAATACGCTTTTCCTTTGCTCGAATTTTTTATGATTACAAATAGTTTGTTACGCCTCAACGCTTATTTAAATTTTACAAAAGCAAAGAGGCGTTACATAATCCAAAAACACTTTAAGCTTTATTTGCACTTCCTAAAACATTTACATTTTTGTGCATATAAAGTTTTTTTAATTCCTCACGGGCAGGTCCTAAATATTTACGCGGATCAAACTCGCCGGGTTTTTCCGCTAAAGTTTTTCGCACCATTGCGGTCATCGCAAGCCGCCCGTCCGAGTCAATGTTAATTTTGCAAACAGCACTCTTTGCAGCCTTTCGAAGCTGATCCTCAGGTATACCAATTGAACCGGGAATATGTCCACCATATTGTTCTATCATTTTAACATAGTGCATTGGAACGGAAGACGAACCGTGCAACACAATCGGGAAATCAGGAATGCGTTTTTCGATTTCTTCCAAAATGTCAAATCGTAAGGGCGGCGGAACTAAAACGCCTTCAGCATTTTTTGTACATTGCTCAGGCTTAAACTTTGCACGCCCGTGACTCGTCCCAATAGAAATAGCCAAAGAGTCAACGCCTGTCTTTTTAACAAAGTCCTCTACTTGAGCAGGGTCTGTATAATGACTGTGCTCAGAACTTACATCGTCTTCAACACCAGCCAAAACTCCAAGCTCTCCCTCAACTGTTACATAATCTTTTTGGGCGTGAGCAAAGTCACAAACCCTTTTTGTTAAAGCAACATTTTCGTCATAAGGCAGAGAGGAACCGTCAATCATAACCGAAGAAAATCCATTTTCTATACAATCCTTACAAAGCTCAAAGGTGTCGCCGTGGTCTAAATGCAAAACAATCGGAATATCATAGCCCAATTCGTGAGCATATTCCACTGCTCCACGTGCCATATTTCTCAAAAGATTTGCGTTCGCATATTTTCTCGCTCCTGAGGAAACTTGCAAAATGACAGGCGACTTTGTTTCCACACAAGCTTGAATAATAGCCTGCATTTGCTCCAGATTATTAAAATTATACGCTGGAAGTGCGTACCCACCCTTAATTGCTTTTTTGAAAAGTTCTTTAGAGTTTACCAAACCCAATTCTTTGTAACTAACCATAAAACCTCCAAGTTTTTTATTTCCCTAAATTGTAACATATTTTAAAAAAAAGTTAAAGGGACTTTTTAAAACAAAAGGGAGCTTCTAAACTCAATTTGCTTTTAGATACACACTTGTAAAATTATTTAAAAACTGCTAAATTGTAATTATGGCAAAAACTTTTGATGATAAAAAAATAATTTATTCAATGTATAAGGTTTCGCGTGCACACGGCACAAAACAAGTTATAAAAGATATTAGCTTGTCGTATTTTTATGGTGCGAAGATTGGTGTGGTAGGTTTGAATGGTTCTGGAAAATCGAGCTTGTTAAAAATTATGGCAGGTGTCGACACGGATTACGCTGGAGAAATTACAAAGGCAGACGGATATTCAATTGGTTATTTGGAACAGGAACCTGTTTTGGAAAGTGGCAAAACAGTTCGGGAAATTGTTTCGGAAGGTGTACAAGAAGTTTTGGACTTGCTCACTGAGTTTGATAATATTAACGAACAATTTGCTGACCCCGATGTGGATATGGATAAACTTTTAGCAAAGCAAGCTCGAGTCCAAGAAAAGCTCGATGCAACTGACGCTTGGAATTTGGAAACAAGACTTAACTTGGCAATGGAAGCTCTTCGTTGTCCGCCATCTGAAACTAAGGTTGATGTACTTTCAGGTGGTGAGCGTCGTCGAGTTGCCCTGTGTCGCTTGCTTTTACAAAAGCCCGATATTTTACTTTTGGACGAACCGACAAACCACTTGGATGCGGAAACTGTCGCGTGGCTTGAAAATCATTTGCACAATTACGAAGGTACGATTATCTGCGTAACTCACGATCGTTATTTTTTGGACAATGTTGCAGGTTGGATTTTGGAACTTGACAGAGGCGAGGGTATTCCTTGGAAGGGAAATTATTCCAGTTGGCTTGATCAAAAAGCAAAACGGCTAGCCGAAGAGGAAAAGGGCGAAAGCGAAAGACAAAAAATATTAAAGCAAGAGCTTGAATGGATTAATATGAGTCCGAAGGGGCGTCAAGCAAAGGGCAAAGCTCGAATTAACGAATATGAAAAACTTTTACAACAGCACACAAAAGAAAAACTAAAAAACACTACAATTACAATTCCGCCCGGTCCACGACTTGGAAATCTTGTAATTGAAGTAGAAAATGTTTCAAAAGCGTACGGTTCAAAAAAGCTTTTTGAAAACCTTTCGTTCTCAGTGCCACGAGGTGGAATCCTCGGTATTGTTGGTGCAAATGGTGCAGGTAAAACTACGCTATTCAAAATGATTGCAGGTGCTGCAGGAATAAAAACTCCCGAAGGCGAAACACAAAAGCCGACAATCGTAAAGCCCGACAGTGGTGAAATCAAAATCGGCAAAAGTGTAAAACTTTGTTATGTTGATCAAATGCGAGAAAAACTTGACCCAGAAAAAACTGTTTGGGAACAACTTTCAGACGGACTTGACATTATTAAACTTGGCGAGGGCGATGGTATGCGAGAAGTAAACTCTCGAGCCTATTGTGCTTGGTTTAATTTTTCAGGTCAAGACCAATCTCGCAAAGTCGGCGTGCTTTCAGGTGGAGAACGCAATCGCTTGAACCTCGCAATGATGATAAAAGAAGGTGGAAATGTTTTAATGTTGGACGAACCGACAAACGACTTGGATGTCAACACCTTGCGAGCATTGGAAAACGCCCTTGACGATTTTTCAGGTTCCTGCATTGTTATCAGCCACGATCGCTGGTTTTTGGACCGCGTCAGCACACACATTTTGTCCTTTGAAGGAGACGGCGAAATCCTCTTCCACGAAGGCAACTGGTCAGACTTTAACGAATGGAAAATAAAGGTACTCGGCAAAGACTCCAAAGTTTCAAGCAAAGGCGTTTATCGAAAGTTAGAATAAGCATAAACCATTGTAAAGACTTGGGCTTATTTGCGAAAATCGCTTATCTCCTTGCTTTAGATGGGCAAGGAGTTCTAAACTTGGCGATGAGCTACAACGCAAATCTAGCAAAGTCGGGCGGTAATTTTTCTCCAAAAAATTCCCGCTTAAGCAAGCCAGAGCTACGCTCCTCGTTAGAGTATCCTCTCCAAGTAAGGAGGCTAAATTTTAGGATGCTTTTTACAATCTGCATTCTTGTGTGAATTAAATTATTCGCGTGCTTGAAAAGAATATATTTTTTTTGTAGAATTAAATTATGAAAAAAATTACAAAGTTTATAATTTCGTTTTTGCTTTTGGCACTTGCTTTGTTTTTTATTTCTTGTTTTGTTTTAGATAAAATTCAGGATTTGCAGGAACAGGAAATTGTTTCGTTAAAGTCAAAGATTATTCCTATGAGGTTTACCTTGCAACAAAGGGGGAGTTCATTTGAGGTAGAATATTCGTTGTTGGATTTAAAAGGTGATATTATTAAAACAAAAAAGGAATTGATTCGTGGGAATGAGTTTTTTATAGATTGTATAGTTAAAGATTTTAATTCTGATGTTAAGGTTGCTTTTCCTGTTATATTTTATTCAAATGTGATGGCGAGTTCTGACGGTGTTTTAATAGCGTATGAATATAACAAAGATGGGTTTCCTGATATTTTTCGGGGAGTAACGACAAAGGAAAAAAAACGCTTTGTTAAACTTTACGATGAAGTTTTAAATGAAACAAAGAGCAAAAATACTTTTCGGTCTAGCCCTCATATTCTTGCAACAGAAAAAAAAGAGACCTATGTGTTAGTTTCTAGAATACGCGGTGGCTTGGAAATATTGAAAGCGGACGACGCTGAAGAATAAAGGAGTTTCTATGTTTTAAGGAGTTAGTGTGTTTGAAATAGTTAAAAATAAAGCATAGATATTAATGATATGAGTACAAAAAATTTCGATCAAAAAAAATCAAACCGTGTAAAATGTGAATATATTTCTTCGCTTTCACCTACTGCCTCTGCTGAGCTTACACAAGCTCATAACAAAGGTAAAACTCGTTTTTCTATAGTGGCTTTTTTTTTAGGACTTGCTAAAAGTGTGCAGTTTTTTGCTTCGATAGCAGGAGTTATTCTGCTTGTGTATTTTATAATGCAAGCAAGAGTTTTTACTTCAAAAATTCAAACAATAAAGGAAATGCAAACTGTAATCGGCAATTTAAAAGCATCTACTCCGGTTTTGCAATTACAGCTTGTGGATGCAGCAACAGAAACGGAAAATATTTTTTCAAAGACTATAAAAACAGGAGGAGTAAAAACTTTTAAGCTGGCTTATTTTAATGCAAGTGGTGAAATCGAAGAGTTTGAAACAAGCGCGATTTCGCTCGCGGGAAAAAACTTTTATGTTGACTGTGAAGTTTATAATTTTACATATTCGTTAATTGAAAAAGGCGAGGTGCAGAATATTGCCATCCCCTTTCGTATTTATTCTGATATTGTTCCGCCTGAAGAAGGCATAATTTTAAATGCAAAAAACTCAAAAGGTATTCCTTATTCGCTTATTCAAACCACTGAGCTTGGAAGTGATTTTTACGAAGTTGAAAATACTCGTCTTAAAAAATTTATGGAAATTATCAATGATCCAGAAAAGACAAAAGAGCTTGGAATAATTCGCTCGCTACAAAAAGCTGCCGTTGCGAATTACGCTTCAATGAAGATCGGCGAAACAAATATTGTTACAGTAGAAAATACAGGCGGTTTAACTTTAAGAAAAAAAAGATAAGTTTTACTTTGTGTAATTGTAGCAATGAGGATTTTTTTCAAATTATCGCTTTGTTATTGCACTAATTGTTTTTTCGTTTTTACGCCAGTCTTTGTCTACTCGGACTTGTAAACTTAATATGATGTGATATGAAAAGATTTGGCGAAAAATTTTTAGGCTTTCGTTTTTTATTTTTTTGATAATGCGAGCATCTTTGCCGATGAGGATTCCTTTTTGGCTTTCTCGTTCAACGCATATAAAGGCTTTGACAAAGAGTTCTTTGCCGTTCCGTTTCATTTGCATTTCTTCGATTTTGACATATATTGCGTGAGGGACTTCTTCGCGTGTGTTTTCGATTGCTTTTTCTCGGATGATTTCGCTGATGCGGAAAGCGACATCTTGGTCGGTGTAAAAGTCAGGCGGGTACATAAGTTCGGCTTCGGGAAGTAGTTGGATGAGAGCATCTAGAACGGGTTCAAGGTTTATTTGTTTTTTTGCGGAAATTTCAAAGACACGGTTTGCAGTACTTGTTTGTGGGAAAATTTTTTCAACCATGAGTTTAATTAAACCAACCTGCGCTTTTTTTTCGTCTATTTTATTTATACCAATTACAAGGTTGGAATCTACATTGTTTTCTTGCAGGAGTTGAAAAATATTTTCTTCTTCCGAGCCTATATTACGCGTGGCATCTATGAGATAAAGGACGGCGTCTGCATCTTTTAATGCAAAGACAGAAACATTTCGCAGTTCTTCATTAAATTTTTTTTCGCTTTCGTGTAAACCGGGCGTATCTAAAAAAAGTATTTGCCCTTCTTTTTTTGTAACGATGCCACGAATTGTGTTGCGGGTTGTTTGCGGAACTTGTGAAACTATGGAGACCTTGCCTCCGCAAACGGTGTTTAGAAATGTCGACTTGCCAGCGGATGGGCGTCCGATTATCGTAACGACACCACAACGAGTTTTTGTTTTTTCTTGTTTGTTCATCGATGGACATTGTAACAAGTTTTGAAAAAAATTGCTAGTTATGATAACAGTTTGTAAATATTAAGTTTATCCTTTTAATTTTACAACAAAGAAAAAAAGAAATGTGTCGTTTGAAAAATGTCTGTATTTTGGAAAGATAAACTCATTTTCAAAAATTACGAAAATGAAAATAAAGTAAGATAGACTAGAAAAATTTTAGCATTATATTTAAAATGTATGCAATGGATAAAAAGAAAAGAATTAAAGAACTTGAAAAGGCAATTAAGTATCATCAAGATTTGTATTATAACAAACAACCTGAAATTAGCGATGAAGAGTTTGACGCTTTGTGGGATGAGTTAAAAAACTTAGATCCGCAAAACGAAGTTTTCAAAATTGTTGGAGCAGATGCGGTAGACGGTTTTCCAAAAGCGGAACACATTATTCCTATGGGAAGCCAAGAAAAGGCTGCGAACCCTGCACAGTTTTTACAGTGGGCGGGGAAAATGCCCTTTGACGAATTTATTGTGCAGTATAAATTGGATGGAGCAAGTTTGGAATTGCAATACGAGCAGGGCGTTTTTTCGAAAGCTGTTACGCGAGGGAACGGAGTTGTTGGCGATGATATAACGGCTAATGTGCGAAAGATGCAAGGAGTGGTTTTTGAACTTCATAATAAAAAAGGTGAACTAATAAATTTTTCTGGGGGCATTCGTGGTGAAGTAATAATGAAACGAAGCATTCACAAAAAGTTTTATTCGGACAAGGCAAATTGTCGCAATGCAACAAACGGCGTGATGAAACGAAAAGAAGGAACTGGTTGCGAGCATTTAACCGTAATTTGTTATGACGCCCTTTCCCGCACTGCTGCAGAAAGCAAAATTCCTTCGGGCGAGTTTTATTCTAATGAGCTGGAAAAAATTGATTGGCTAAGAGAATGTGGGTTTATTAGTGTTGTGCATAAAACTTGCAAGGGAGCAAATGAAGTTATTGAGTATCGCAATGAAGTAATGGATTTGCGTAAAAACTTGGACTACGATATTGACGGGCTTGTTGTCAAACAGAACAAACTTGACATTGCCGACCTTGCTCGTGCTCGCCCAGAAAAACAAATTGCTTTTAAGTTTAGTTTGGAGCAAGCGGTTTCTACTTTGCTGGATGTGGAGTGGAGTGAGTCAGGAGCAACTTATACGCCTATCGCAATTATTGAGCCTGTCCAACTTGCAGGTACGGTAGTCAAACGGGCAAGTCTTGCAAATCCGAATATTATAAAAGCTTTGGATTTAAAAATTGGGAGTAAGGTTATAGTAACAAAGCGTGGAGAAATAATTCCGAAAATAGAAGAGCTTGTTTCAAATCCACCAAAGGCAAATGAAATTCCAATTCCTAAAAGCTGTTCTACTTGCGATACTGAACTTGCAAACGAGGGGACACGACTGTTTTGCCCAAACCCAAATTGTAAAAAGTTGATCCATCATCGTCTGGAAAAATGGGTCGCAGTTTTAGATATTCGAGAACTTGGTAAAACACTTTTGTGGCGACTTTTTGAATCGGGAGAATTAAATTCTGTTTCTGATATTTATAAACTGCAAGCTGAAAAATTAAGCAAGATGGAACGCATGGGAGAAGTTTCTGCACAAAAGTTAATTAACTCTATTAACTCAAAACGAGAAATTAGTCTTGCTCAATTTATTGCAGGTTTTGACATTGAAGGAATTGGTGAAGTTATGGCACAAAAACTTGTGGATGCGGGCTACGACAGTCTTGAAAAAATCTTTAATGCGACAGAGGCTGAGCTTTCCCAAGTTTACAACTTCGGAGCGATTCTTGCTCACAATTTTGTGCAGGGTATCAAAGATGTTCGAAATGAAATGCAAAACCTTGTTGACAGCGGCACTATAAAAATAAAAACCAACGAAACGAATTTACAACTTTCAGGAAAAAGTTTTTGTTTTACAGGCGAACTTAACACGATGAAACGAGCGGATGCGGAAATTTTGGTAAAACAAAAAGGTGGCACAACAAAATCTTCTGTCACAAAAGATTTAACATACCTCGTTACAAACGAGCCAAATTCAGGTTCCAGCAAAAACCAAAAAGCGCAAAAACTAAATATCAAAATAATTGACGAAAAAACTTTTTTGGAAATTGTTGGAGAGTAGGAGCTGATGAGAGTTTTGCAACTTGACAAAATGGTGTTGCAAAATATAATTTGTTTACACTACAACGAGGAGCGTAGCTCTGGTTCGCTTAAGCGGGAATTTTTTGGAGAAAAAATTCCCGCCCTCGTTGCCAGATTTGCGTTGAAACTCAACGCTAGTTTAAGACCGCTCACCCATTCAAAGCTCACCTTAAAAAAATCTCCATATTTTTTTAAGGTGGTCGAGTTTTTAATTTTCTATTTATAATGCAAGGAAAATTCAAAACTCGCTAAAGTAAAACACTAGCCCGCCGTCCGTGGCGGGAGTGCTATTTTCGCAAAGTAAGGATGGTCTTACAAATGTTTAATAAAAATCAAAGCGGGTTCTTTTTGTTTTTATCATTGGCTTGCTACTTGTATAATTTCAAAAAACAAGTACAATGAAAATTGTGGCAGTTTTTTGCGACTAAAAAATATATGCCTTAAAGAAAAGTTATGAGTAGTAAAAACGAAAAAAACGCTTCACAAAAAAAAGTTCGTGAACAAATTGATTTAGCTTTTAAAGCTGGCGTTAAGCGGGATTATGCGAGTGCGACAAAAATATTGGAAACTTTGCTTATTACAGAAGGTGAATTTCTAAAATCGAACGAGGATTGTTTTTTGGAAATTTGTCTTTTATTATGTAGGGCTTTTTCTGCTTGTGGTAAACCTGTGCGAGCTATATTTTATGGAAGGCTTTGTATAAAATCTCCAAAAGCGGATAGTGCAAGTTTTTTCTTTTTGGGACGCGCCTACCTTTTAACAAATGATTATCGAAGAGCTGTGATTTGTTTTGAAGAAGCTTTAAAAATAAAACCTAAAAACGCTGAAGCTCTTGCGATGCTTGCTTATACTTACTTAAAAGCAAAGCGAACGGAGCTTGCTGTTTCCACTTTTGAAAAAGCTCTCGAACTTCAACCCAAAAACCCTAAACTAAACGCAGGTTACTTAAATGCTCTTTTTGTTTCTGCCGTAAAAAACTTTAAAAATGGTTCGTACGAATTGGCACGGCAGATGTTTACCTTTGTAATAAATAACGGACATGATGGAGTGGCACCACGGCTTTATCTCGCTCATTGCTTAAAAGGAATAAAAGCATATCCTGAGGCACTAACTCAATACGAGGCGGCAATTCAGTTTGCACCTGATGACAGCTCGTTGCAATGGTATAAGGCTTTAACGCTTTTGCAAATGCAAGAGTTTCACGCTGCAAGTGAAGTTCTCGCTTCGGTGGGCTTAAACATTGAAGGGGATTCCGTAACCGAACAATTTTTGGCTTTAGGTGTGGTTCGTCAGCATATCCAAAAAGCTGAGTGGTCGCGAGCTGTTGTTGCTGGTCGTCTTTACACAAAAGTTTTTGGAGCTTCTACAGAAATGCATATGTTAATTGCCGAAGCACAAAAAAACTTAGGGCATATTGAAAATGCCTTGAATCATTATTCTCGTGCCCTTGAAATTGAAGGTGAAAACCCGATAATCTATTATGCAATTTTTGAACTCCTTTCCGACAACTATCGATGGGACTCAATGCAAAAAGCTATTGTCAATGTTGAAAAAAATATTGACTTTGACAAAGACGACCTTTATTTTTATAAAGTTATAACCGCCTCTCACATTGACAATCCACCAGAAGAAGTTCTGCCTCATTTACAAGCTCTAGTCCGAGCAGAAAATTATGCTACAAATTATAAAGTTTATAATGCACTTGGTAATTGTTATGTTAAACTCGGCTTGGCAGAAATTGCAGAATCTTGGTACAAAAAAACCTTAAACCAAAATCCAAAAAACGAAGAAGCAAAAATTGGTTTAATTGCTTGTTATGAACAACTTGAAAATAATGTTCTTTTACAAAAATCCTATGCGGAATATTTCCCCGACTTTCCCAGCAATACTCCACTTCGTTTAGAATATATTGACTTTTTAAAAGCAAGCCAAAATTGGAGTGAACTTGTAAGTCAGCTGGAAATTCTTGCAAAGCTAACAAAAGAAAACAAGAATGCGGAATTGGCTTATGCCCTGCGTAAAAATGGCGACTATCGGCGGGCGGCTTTAATTTACCGTGATATGCTAAAAAGTCATCCGAAAGATAGCATTCTCCTTCATAACCTTGTTTACTGTTTAGATAAACTTGGGCAAACAAAAATCGCCCTCAATCTGCTCCAGCTCGCCCGCCAAACTTTTGGTGAAAATCACGACTCAATGATAATCGAAGGAATACTTTCTCTTTGTTGCAATAAAAAAATTGAAGCAATTCGACTCTTTCAATATGTTGTAGAAAAAGAGCCGAAAAACGAAGTTGCCAAAAAATACTTGATGGAAGCAAAAAAATATTAGTTTAACAATTTTAATTTTCTATTTCGAATACAATTTCAATTTTTTTTCTACTGCTGTTGTACTTCGGTTTTGATCTGGTGTATACAAGTTAACAAAAATTTTACGCTTCCCTTTTAGAATTAATTTCAAAAGCCTTTTGTAAAATTTCTTTGTTGGTATATTTTTTTTCTTTATCCAAAGCCCCCATCGAAAAAAGTTCCGCAGCGATTTCGTCAATATTTCCCTTTGATGCAAGCTTTCCTTTTGCAAGAAGAATATGCTTTTTACAAAGACGAGCTGCTTGCTCTAAATCGTGTGTGCATAAAAGTAATGTAAGTTTTGGAATAAGCTCTAAAATGTTTTTTTCAAATTCGCTTTGTTGTAAGGTGTCAAGCCCCGAACTTGGTTCATCTAAAATTAAAAGTTTCGGGCGGTGAACGAGACAGGCTACCAAACCAAGCCTTTGTTTAAAGCCTTTGGACAAGGTTTTAATTAGAGAGTTTTTTACATCTGTAAGCGTCCATTTTTCACAAAGCTCTAGAATAAATTCCTCATCGTCAATACCGTGCATATTTTGACAAAAGCGTAAAAACTGAAATGCTGTCATATTTTCATAAAGAGGATTTTTTTCGTGAAGGACACCGAGTCTTTTTTTTATTTCCAAAGTTTTATCCAGTGGAAAACCGCAAACCCTTCCTGTACCAGAACTTGCTACCAACTGAGTGCTTATAATATTTATGAGCGTACTTTTTCCTGCACCATTCAAACCCAAAAGAGAAACCGCTTCGCCGTCATTTACGGTAAATGAAATATTATCACAAGCAATAATTTTCTTTTTTCTTGAAAAAAAAATCTTTGTAATATTTTCCAATTCTAAAATTGCATCTTTCATAAAAGACTCTTATTCCTCATATTCTATCGGCAAGATTAAACCATCTTTAGAAAGAATTGTTTGTGGATAAACTTTTCGAGCATCAGCAAGATTTTTTTTTAGCTCGGCATTTGTGTAGCGAGGGCTAAAATGAATCATTGACAAAAGTTTTACATTTGCATCTTTTGCAATTTTTGCAGCTTGCGTACAAGTCATATGTTTTTTTTCTGTGGCATCTTTTTCCAGCCCCGCTCCAAACATTGCTTCACAAACAAAAAGGTCGGAGTCTTTTACTTCCTTTGCTATCGAATCCAAATACATCGTATCTGTAACAAAGCTAAACTTTCGCCCTTTTCGTTTTTCACCCACAACTTCACTTGCATTGATTTTTTTACCATTTGTATTTATTATACTTTCGCCTTTTTGTAGTTTTGACCAAAGAGGTCCTTCTGGTATATTTAAAGCCCGAGCGGAATGAGGATTAAATTTACCGGGGCGTGGCTCTTCTTCAAAAGCATAGCCAAAACAAATCCTTGTATGCTCGAGTTTAAAGGCACGGACAGAAAAATCCTTCCCGCGAAAAACTTCGCCTTCTTCAGTTATCTCTTTTACGATAATTTCGTAATTTATAAACATATCTAAAATTTGCATGCTCGCTTCGATATATGCTTTGATTTTTGGCGGTCCGATAATATAAAGAGGTTCCGTTCTTTCCACTTGTGAAGAAAGCATTAAAATTCCTGCCAAACCTGTAACATGGTCGGCATGGGTGTGGCTAATAAAAATAGCTGTGATTTTTTTCCATTTTAGATTTAACTTCCGCAAAGCAACCTGAGTTCCCTCGCCCGCATCAAACAAAAAAAGTTCGCCATCTCGTCTCAAAAGTACAGATGTCAAATGTCTACGAGGCAGAGGCATCATTCCACCACAGCCCAAAATAAACGCTTCTAAATTCATATAGCTTTCCATCATACAAAAAAATTTAGTTTTATGCAAGTGCTTAATAATAGATTCAAAGATTTTAGATTACATTTAGGTTTGCTAATATTTCCCCTACTAACTTAATTATATTTATCAAAAAAACTTTAAGAAATTGCTAAAAAACGCTTGGGTTTTATTGACAAGGTTTCACTTTTTGTGGTAGAATAAACATAACACTTTTGTGAAAAAAGTTAAAGAGGAGTTTGCATGACGGAAATAAAACAGATTAGAAATGTTGCGGTTGTTGGACACGGACAATGTGGTAAAACAAGTTTAATTGAGCATTTGCTTTTTACGGCTGGAGCGATTGAGCAAGCTCAAACAGTGCTTTCGGGAAAAACGGTTTGTGATTACACAAAAGAAGAAATCGATAGAAAAACATCGATTTATTCTACCTTGGTAAATTTTCAATGGAAAGAAAAAGTTTTTAATTTTTGGGATACTCCCGGTATTTCTGATTTTTTAGGTGAAGTGATTTTAGCTTTTCGCTCATCGGAAAATGCTTTGGTGGTTTTGGATGGGCGGCAAGGCGTACAAATCGAAACTATAAAATATTGGCGTATTTTAAATGAGCGAAATAAGCCTCGTATGGTTTTTGTAAATAAGTTAGAAGAGGAACGAGCTGATTATGAAAGTTGTTTAAAGAGTATGAGAACTCAGTTTAATACTGAAGTTTTTCCCGTTACCTTGCCTATTGGAACGGGAGCGGAGTTTTCTGGTGTTGTAAATGTGCTTACGGGCAAAGCTTATAAAATTACTGACAAGGGCGAAGAAGAAATAACAATTCCCGATAATATGCAAGACGCTTATAAAACGGCTCGTGGGGTTTTGGCTGGAGCCGCTGCTGAGGGTAGCGATGATTTGTTAATTAAGTTTATAGACGAGGGAGAGCTTACAGATGAAGAAATCGCTGAAGGTTTGACCTTGGCTCTTGCTCAAAATAAAATCGTGCCTGCTTTTGCAGGTTCTGCCGAAAAAAATATTGGGCTGCAAGCTCTTTTGGATTTTATCGCCACGATTGTGCCGTCTCCAGAGGACACCCTGGAGTTAGTGAGTTCTGAAACGGGAGACAAGAGTGTTAAGCTCAGTCAAGCAGGCGAGTTTTCGGGGCTTGTTATAAAAACTTCAAACGACCAATTTTCGGGGCGTTTAAGTTATATTAAAGCTATTACGGGAAACTTAAAACCCGATATGGATATTTTCAATGTAAATGAACAAAAAAAAGAACGACTTGGAAAATTATTTAAGCCCTTTGGTAAAAAACTCGTGGAAGTGCAAAGTCTTTGTGCAGGCGATATTGCTGTAGTTGCAAAACTTGCAAGCACAAAAACAAATGATACCTTGGCTGAAAATCAAAAAGCTGATAAGTTTAAGCCACTACAGTTGCCATCGCCTACTTATTCTTTAGCTGTTGCGACTTCGGATAAAAAAAGCACTGACAAGATGGGCGAACTACTTTCTAAATTTTGTGAGGAAGACCAAACCCTTTCGTTTGCCTACAATTCTGAAACCGCTCAAAGTATTCTTTCGGGAATGGGAGAACTACATCTTACAAATGTTTTGAATAAAATAAAAGAGCAAGCTAAAATTGAAGTGCAGACTTATACACCAAGTATTGCATACCGCGAAACAATTCAGCGGAAAGCACAAGCGGAATATACTCACAAAAAACAGTCGGGTGGACATGGGCAGTATGGACGAGTTGTACTTGCGATTGAACCTCTGCCCCGTGGCGAAAAGTATAGTTTTACAAATGCTATTTTTGGTGGAGCTATTTCCAAGAATTATATACCCGGTGTAGAAAAAGGTGTGCTTGAAGCTATGGAACGAGGCGTACTTGCGGGCTATCCGGTTGTGGATGTTGCATCGACAGTTTTGGACGGTAAAGAACATCCTGTTGACTCATCGGAGCTTGCTTTTAAAATTGCTGCCCGCCAAGCGTTCAAAGATGCAATGCGAAATGCGGGTGCGATTCTCCTTGAGCCGATTATGAATTTAACGGTTTTAGTACAAGCGGATTATCTTGGCGACATAATGAGTGATCTTTCTTCAAGACGAGGGCGAATTATGGGGCAGTCTTCACTTGCGAGCGGAATCGAAGAAATTAAAGCTCAAGTACCGGCTAAAGAGTTGCTAAAATACGCCATAGATTTAAAAGCCTTAACCAGTGGTACTGGCTCTTTTGAAATGGACTTTAGTCATTATGAACCAATTTCTGGCAAACTCGCAGAGGAGATTATTGCCCAAGCGGAAAAACGGTTATCCAATGATAGTGATTAAACAAATGTTGGAAAACCTTTAAAACGATAATTGACCTTTGTAAGACTTGTCCTCACTTGCGAAAATCGCTTATCCCTTCGTCTCGGATAACTCAGGGTCTTAAACTTAACGAAGATTTACACCGCTAAACTGGCAACGAAAGGGTGGTTAGGAATTTTTGACGCACAAAAATTCCTAACCGTAAGCGAGCCAGAGCTACGCTCCTCGCTGGAGCGTAAAGCAAGAACCTACTGACGCTACAGCATTAGCGTTTTAAACTTACCGTCTTGCTATCGAGCATATTCCACAACCCTAGTTTCTCTAATTAGAGTAACCTTAATCTTGCCGGGATACTGCAATTCGTTTTCAATGGTTTTAGCAATTTCGCGTCCCAAAGCCTTAGCCTCAACATCGGAAAGCTTTTCATTATTTATAAGCACCCGTAATTCCCGTCCAGCTTGGATTGCATAAACTTTTTCCACACCGTCAAAACGCGAAGCAATCGCCTCAAGGTTTTGCAAACGCTTGATATAATTGTCAATCGTTTCTCGCCTTGCACCGGGGCGTGCCGCTGAAATCGCATCTGCAATCTGCACAATAATCGACTCAATGCAAATTGGCTCAACGTCTCCGTGATGGGAAGCAATGGCGTTAATAACCTTCGGGTGCTCGTTAATTCTTTTTGCAATATCATGCCCGATTTCAGTATGGTTTTTCTCTCCATCAGTTGCAAAGCCTTTACCGATATCGTGCAGGAGGGCACCTCTTTTTGCTATTTCAATATCCGCATCCAACTCCGATGCCAACATCCCTGCAATAACCGCTACCTCTTTTGAATGTTGCAAAATGTTTTGTCCATAACTCGTCCTAAAATGCAATCGCCCCAAAGCTCTAATGCCATCGGGGTGCATATTATGAATACCAAGATCAAACAAAGCTTTTTCGCCTTCTTCATAGATAGTTTGGTTAATTTCATTTGTCACTTTTTGCACAATTTCTTCGATTCTACCTGGATGAATCCGTCCGTCCAAAATTAAACGCTCCATAGCGATTCGTGCAATTTCTCTGCGAACGGGGTCAAAACACGAAATCACAACAGCCTCAGGAGTATCATCAATAATAATATCCACTCCCGTTAGAGTTTCAAGAGAACGAATATTTCGACCTTCCCGTCCTATTATTCGCCCTTTCATCTCATCGTTCGGCAGGTTTACCGAAGTTACTGTTACATCACTGGTTGTTTCTGTGGCTAAACGCTGAATCGTGGTAACTAAAATATCCTGCGCTGTTTTTTCCGCAGTTAGTTTAGCTTCCTCTTCAATCTTGTTAATTATACTCTGAGCATCTCGCTTTGCTTCCTCTTGCAAAGAGTCAATAATTAGAGTCTTCGCCTGCTCTGATGTAAAACCAGAAATTTTTTCAAGCTTTTCACGATATTTTTGCTCAACATCATCTAATTCCTTAGCCCTTTCATCCAACTCATCTTTTTGAGCCTTTAGCTTTTGTTCAAACGCTTCGCTTGTCTCTTGCCATTTGTTAAGCTGTTCTTCCCTTGACAAAAGTCTACGCTCCATTTGTTTAATTTCGCTTCTATGCTCTCTGTTTTCCTTTTCCTGTTGCTTCTGTTCCCGAATAATCTGTTCTTTAGCCTCTAAAAGAATTTCCTTCTTTTGAGCATCCGCTTCTCTTTTTGCTTCTTCTACAACCCGAACAGCCTGTTGTTCTGAAGAAGATAATTGAAATCTGGCATAAAGCCATCGAATCATCCATCCAAGAATTAAACCGACAGCAAAAAGGACAACACAAACAATTATAATTGTTATTAAATCCATATGTCATTCCTTTTAAAATAGTACTGTCCGAATAATTCTAACCATTTTAAGTAAAAAAGTCAAGCTCTAAAAAACCCAAAAAATGAGTTTTTTTAATTTATTTTGATTTTTATAAGACTTTAGATATGTCCTTTATGTTAGCTCAAGATAAATTTGGTCAGCTAGTCCGAAATTAGCGTTTTTTGTTACGACACGAGAAAGCTCATCGAAAATCATATCTCGATACATTTTTGTGGCATAACTGTCTTTTCCGAAAATGTTTCCACTGAGTGTGTTTTTCATTGTATTTATCATTATTTTCACAAAGTATGATTCTAATTCTAAAGCTTGCTCGTAAAGTTTTGATGTTCTGTCAATAGTTCTGCCTTGTGCTGCTAAAGTACCTGCTGCACTTCCTTGTGGAGTACGAACTTTATCAGCCTCTGTTGGATTTTCGAGAGCAAACGAACTGGTAAAATCGCCGTTCAAGCGAGAATTTAGGATATTTGCTTGCTTTTTTACAACGGAGCTTGTGTCAATTGAAGGAAAGTTTACCGCAGCAGGTTTTGAAGCAACATTTGTGCCACTTGCTATTTTGCTAGAAAGCTCTCTTTGCTGTAAATTGTTCAAAATTTCAGAAAAACTTAACCCGTTTTGCAATTCTGTTTTTTTGCTTTTCTTTTCTACAACGGGCGAAATATTATCGACTTTTGAAACAGGTAAAATATCCATAAAAACCTCTTTGAAAAATTTAACTTTTTTTATAAAAGCAAATCTCGTGTAAGTTATCGGATTAAATAAAAATATTTTAAGCTTTTTGTAAAACTTTTTGAAAAAAAATATTTAAGCACTTCAAAATAATTTGATAAAATGTTATTATTAACGAAAGGCAGACTAAAAGAAATTTAGAGCCTTGTACAAAAATAGAGGAGTTTATGAGTATACATATTGAGGCGGCAAAAGGGGATGTGGCAGAACAAATTTTACTCCCCGGTGATCCTTTGCGAGCAAAATTTGTTGCAGAAAACTTTTTGAGTGACAGTGTTTGTTATAATAAAGTACGAAATATGTTTGGATTTACAGGCTTGTATAAAGGTGTAAAAGTTTCAGTTCAAGGAACGGGTATGGGAATGCCTTCCATTTCGATTTATGCAAACGAGCTTTTTGACTTTTACGGTGTACAGAAAGCTATCCGAATTGGGACGGCTGGTGCCTTGCAAAAACACATTGGATTACGCTCGGTCGTTTTGGCAATGTCCGCTTGCACTGATTCAGCGATTAACACCCAAAGGTTCGGTGGTTTGAGTTTTGCACCCACTGCAAGCTGGAATCTCTTAAAAAAAGCTTATGATTCGGCTGTTGCACTAAACCAAAAGGTTCATATTGGCACGATTTATTCCACCGACCTTTTTTATGACACTGCATCCAATTGGAAGCTTTTTGCAGAATACGGTGCACTCGCTGTCGAAATGGAAACGGCAGAGCTTTATTCGCTTGCTGCAAAGTATCAACGCGAAGCTCTTGCAATTTTTACAATTTCGGATAGTATGATAACAGGCGAAAGCACAAGTGCAAACGAGCGGGAGAAAAACTTTACTGATATGATGAAAATCGCACTTGACACACTTACAAAATAAAATGTCAATAAACTGTTGATAAGTCAAAAATTATTGACAAGTTATTGACATTTGTGTTTAGAGTTGCGTGTTTTCAAAAAAAAATTATAGCTCAATTTGATGAAAAAAGCCCTTTTTTCCTGAAAAACTGTAGGTTTTTGGCGGTTTTTAGTTGCTTTTAGCAAAATTTTAGCTAAAGTTTTGTGAACAATGTTCACAGATGCTAAAATCCAAACTTACTAAAAGTTATTAACAGGTTATTAACATTGATGTTTAAAGTTGTTTGGAGATTTGTCTTAGTATGGTATTACTTAAGAAAACCAAATATATTTTATAAAGACGGTAAATTTATGATTTTTAGTAGCTTTTAAAACAAATTTAACTTTTTGCTAAAAAGATTGTTGTTATAATGGTGAATTATGGAAAATCCTAAAAAAGTTCTAATTTACACGCTTACCTTTTTTTTATGTTTGCAAGGGCTTTGGGCTGATCCTTTTTGGACGCTTGTTATGGCAGGGCGAAATTCGGCTCCACCTGTTGCATGGAATAAAAATATGTATTTTATCGGAGACGATAAAGCACTGAATTGTATTTCGATAGATGGGTCTTTTGTTTGGAGACGAAATACGGACGGCATTGGCAACTTTATTTCGGTGTCGCCCTCGGGAGTAATTATAGTTTCAACTCGAACAGGAAAATTACAAGCTTTTTCGTCACAGGGCATCCCGATTTGGACCTTTGATTTAAACGAAAAACCAATTTATGCACCCTATAATAGTTTGGATGGTAGGCTTTTTGTTTTAACTTCTAAAACGATTTTTTGTTTTTCACAACGAGGAATTTTAAAGTGGAAGCGAACCCTCCCCGCAGAACCTGTCCTAAATCTTGCAGAAACAGGAAACGGCGAAATCTTACTTGTTTTAAAAAATATGGACTTTTTACGCCTTTCAATTTTTGGACATTTGAACGAAGAAAAAAAACTCGTTAAAACCGTTTCTGCTCTTTCAAAAGCACCGGGCGGATATTTGATGGCTTGTGCTGACGGTTCGCTTTTTTACTATAAAACCGTAGCTGGTTCGGAGTCAGTGTGGCAGGCAAAAACTTCAAGCCCCTGTGTGGCATTAAAATACGCTTCGGGAAAATATCTCGCTGTTTGTATGGATGGTTCTGTTTGGTTTTCAACTGTTAGTAATAACGAAAAAGTTTGGTATACACAGCTAGAAAAAAGCTTTTCATATAATGATGTTTCAGTTCGTTTTTTAAAAGACGAAATTCAAATTGTTGCAAAAGGTTTCGGTGCAAGCCTACTTTCATCGGGCGATATTCGTTGGCAGGCAAGTATCCCCGAAACAAGCGAAACTTCGGTAATAACGGAAAACGGTATGCTTGTTGGAGTTGCAGGGAAGATGATAAACGCTTATCGTCAAGAAGTGAAGTTTTTGAGAAAAGCACCTCATGCGGAAATTTTAAACGATAGCTACAATATAATAGAAAATACGACAATCGAAATTCCGCCTATTTTCGATAGTGCAGGTAGCTCTAAGTTTTTTAAAGAAATTTATACACAACTAGAAAACGGAACTTTTGCACAAAATGAACCTGTTTACGCAGCGACTCTAATAGGAGTTATGCAAAACAAATGGGCAACAAAATACGGACAATCATTCACTATTCATGAGCGGGCGGAGGCGGCTCGACTTTTAGGTTTTTTTGGTTCTTATGAATATCGTACCTATCTAATAGAAGAAGGATATAAAGCAGACAATCCTACAATGATACGAGGAATTGTGCGGGGCTTGAGTATGATAGCTTATGACCCAGATGGAAAAACGCTAAAGTTTTTAAAATATTTAATAGCCAAAACTGCCCACAACGACACCGAAACAATGGAAGCAGTTTGTGATGCCCTAGAACAGCTCGCAAGATTTGGCGATAATACTATCATTTCCAACTCCCTTTATACACTTTTTTCGATAGTTAATGGAAAATTTACAAATAAGATTGAAGAATATGCAAGACAAAAAATTCAAAATATTGTACAATAATTAAAAATATGTTATAATAAACCAAATGTTTAGATTTTAAACGGAGGACTTTTTATGAAAAGAATCTTAATTTTGGCTTTGAGCTTAATTTTTTCTTTTTCGCTTTTTGGACTTGAAGTAGATAAAGATGAAGTTAAACAAGATGGTGACACAATTGAATTTATCAACTATACGGGTACACATACCCAAGTTGATACAGTTGAAGAAATTCGTGGCATTGGTACAAATCTTGGAAGTGCAGTAAAAAACGGTACTGCAGGAAACCAAGGGCTTTATTATGTTATGCATATTGTCGACACTGTTGAAACAAAGGGATTTGATGCAGACATATTGATCTTGGGACCTAGAGCAAAGGTTGACCACATTAATAACTTGCGTTTGATTATTGCAGGCTATTTACAATCGGCTTATAAATATTCGGCAAAAGACGCATCAACTCTTGCACACTTTATAACGATCTATAATGCCGTGTATCGTGGCAACACCGAATACTTTAGCTCAAAGTACAAAGAAACTGTTACAAAAAACCTTACAAAAGACAAGGCAGGTTTAGCAACTCACTATAAAGAGTGGGCAGGAAAAACCCAAATTCTTATTCCATTAAGCGACCCTCGTTTTGCAGATACGATTAGCGCTATAGATACTGAGGCTATTTCTGACAAAACAGTCGTGGAAAAAATGCGTGAGGAAAAAGATAAGGATATTCCTACTCGAGAGGATATGATTGACCTAAAAGAGCGTGAAAGTGAAGCAGCTAAAAAGCGAGCTGAAGAAGCTCAAAAGGAAGCCACTGAAGCTCAAAAAAAGGCTGACGCTACAAAAAAACAAGCTGACGCTGCAAAAAAAGAAGCCGACACAACAAAAAAAGATGCTTCTATTGCAAAAAAAGAAGCTGACAAAAAAGCTGCTGAAGCCGAACAGGCAAAGAAAAAAGCAGATACAACTAAATCCGAACAGGATAAGGCTGAAGCGGAGAAAAAAGCTGCCGAAGCCGAAAAGGCAAAACAAGATGCAGAAAAAGCAGAGCAAGAAGCCGATAAAGCAAAGCAAGAAGCTGACAAAAAAGCTGCTGAGGCTGAAAAAGCAAAGAAAACTGTAGATGAAAAGAAAAAAGATGCCGAAGCAGAGCGAAAGCAAGCTGACAAAAAAGAAAAAGAAGCTCAAGATGACCGCAAAAATGTTGCTGCCGACACTCAAAAAATTTTAGAGGAAAAAGCTAATGAGAAAAAAGCAGAAAGCTCTGCAGCAATCGCTTCGGCTGTTCCGGGTTATGGTTTGCGTGTTGTTGACAAAACGAAAATGCTTTCGCAATTAGTTTTACTCGACTTAAAAACCGCCAAAGAATTAAAAGCATCTGCTGTAAACACAATTCACGGGCGTTGTTTACTAAACACGGATGGCAGACTCATGGCAATTGCTGGGACAACTGAGGGTGGCGGTGTAGTTACTCTCGTGCTTTTTGACCCGATTACGCTGGAAGTTGTAAAACAAGGGGCTGATAACATCGCGACAGAAAGCGTCCTCATCAAAAACGAAGAGGATTATTACGCTATTGTTGATGTGAGCGGAAAATATTATGTTGGTCGCTTTGACAAGGATTTAAAACTACAAGCAAAATCCTCGTTACAAGTTTTGCCTTACTCCCCCGTTACAATTATGGAAGAGGGAATTATGGTTCAAGCTTCAGACGACACAATTCGCCTTATTGGCTTACGCGACTTGATAGAAAAGACTGAATAATTTTTGGGGGTGTCTCTGCCATCGGTGGAGATGCCCAAGTCTTTTGCTTATCCTAACACTTATTAAAAAAAGATTTAAAACATCCAAGTTTTGATTGGAGATTTTATGAAAAGTTTTGGAACTATTTCACGGGGGCTTATTGCACCGATTATTAACAAGGGCGATGATATTGCCGTAATAGCAGTTGAAACGCTTTTGAATGCGGTGGAACGCGAGGGCATCAAGTTACAGGATAGAGATATTTTAGGCTTGACGGAGTCGGTGGTGGCACGAGCTCAGGGAAATTACGCAACTACCGATCAAATTGCTCAAGATATAGCTGCAAAGTTTGATGCAGACACTATTGCTTTGATTTTCCCGATTATGAGTCGAAATCGCTTTGCTCCCTGTTTGGAAGGAATTGCAAAAACAGGAAAAAAGCTAGTGGTGGTTTTGAGCTACCCCGCAGACGAGGTGGGAAATCATCTAATCGATGATGCCTTGTTGGAAAGTGCTGAAGGAAATCCTTTAACGGATAGTTTTACAATTTCAGAATTTAAAGCAAAATTTGGCTCAACAGTGCATAAGTTTACTGGTGTAGACTACTTAAATTATTATGATGAAATTATAAAAAAACATAATAAGTATTCCTTTGTGCTTTTGTCAAATAATGCAAAAGACGCTTTGAAGTACACAAAAGCAGTTTTAGTTTGTGATGTTCATACTCGCACACAAACAAAAGCTATTTTGAAAAAAGCTGGGGCAACTCAAGTTTTAGGCTTAGCTGATATTTTAACCGAGTCAGTTTCAGGAAGTGGCTTTAATAGCAAATACGGACTTTTGGGTTCAAACAAGGCTTCCGATAATTCTATAAAGCTTTTTCCCGAAAATCCGCAACCGATAGTCGAAAAAATTCAAAAACTAGTTTTTGATAAAACTGGTGTAAAAATTGAAGTTTTGGTTTACGGAGACGGAGCTTTTAAAGACCCCGTGGGGAAAATTTGGGAGCTTGCAGATCCTGTAGTTGGACTGGCGTTTACAGCAGGCTTGAACGGAACACCAAACGAAATTAAGTTAAAATACATTGCGGATAATCTTTTTCCACACCTACCTCAAGCCGAACAAGCAAAAAAAATCACTGAGTATATTGAGCAACACCAAAAAAAGAGCGAGCGCTCTAAAAACGAAATCACGAGCGAGGGAACAACACCGAGACAGCTAACGGATTTAATTGGTTCGCTTTGCGACTTAACTTCTGGCTCGGGCGACAAAGGAACACCTTTTATTTTTATTCAAGGATATTTTGACAAATACCAAGCTTAACTTTCCCCGAGTTATCTTTATCTGCTTTTTAATATAAGTAAGCAAATCGTAATTTCGGCACGCCCTTTGGCGTGCTACTATAAGAAAACCGAAGTACAGCAATGAAACTCGCGAGCGGTGAGAGCAGAACTCACCTTAAAAAAACATCCGTGTTTTTTTAAGGTGGTCGAGTTTTGAATTTTTATTATAATTTTTAGGAAAATTCAAAACTCGCTGATGCTTTATACTAGCTCGCCGTCCGTGGCGAGAGTTTACACTCCAACGAGGAGCGTAGCTCTGGCTTGCTTAAGGTTAGGAATTTTTGTGTCAAAAATTTCTAACCCAACTTTGCCAGATTGGCGTTATAGCTCATTCGTTAAGTTACAAACCGCTCGTCATCCAAAACGAGCGGATAAGCGGTTTTCGCAAAG
>JARGFC010000002.1:0-21831 GCA_038397925.1 Treponemataceae bacterium | reverse complement strand
AACCTCAAGTTCACGAGTGAGGCGAATTTTCGTACGCTTAGCGTACTTTACGATAATGCGAGTTTGCACAAAGCAAAATTCCAAGTGCAAACTCGACCATTTAATGAGCCGACCATCTAGTCGGCGAAATTAAATGTTCCTATAAATTCGTCAAACGAGTGAACCTCAAGTTCACGAGTGAGGCGAATTTTCGTACGCTTAGCGTACCTTACGATAAGTGAGTTTGCACAAAGCAAAACTCCAAGTGCAAACTCAACCATTTAATTTCGGCAACTAAAATATGTTATCTCTATTGATAAGTTTAAATCAAGATTACAACACTAAAGCCAAATTGATTAACGCAAGCGAACTGTATTCCACCTTACCTCAAAATCAGCTTCGTCATTTAAAAAAGTTCCAAGTTTTGAATAACCTAAGTTTTGCAAATTAAAATTTGGGACTTCTTTTTGTAGACGCTTGTTTAATTCAGAGATTTTCATTGAGCCTTTATTTTGTGTTAAAATATTTTTTATAATATTAACAAGACTCGTCCTATCGACAACTTTTAAGCTTTCATCAAGTGTTAAAAAAACTTTTAAACCGTCATAATTTAAGTTTACCCCTTTCATACTTTCTAAAAAGGTCGAAAGTTTTGAAAAGCCATAGTTTCGCACATCAAACTCAGGAAATCGTTTTTGTAAATGCGAGCCTAAGCTTGCAATATTTACCCCTTGAGAATCCACCAAATTATTTGCATAGGAGCTTTGAACAAATTCCTGAATTGCAAGCATAATTTCTCGCTTGTCTGTGAGACGATAACTTGCATCATCGGAAGTTTCATTTTTGCCATTTGTAATTGGTTCGGATAAATCAGAATCATCATCCCTAATCAAAACATCCAAATCCTTAAAAATCGTACAGGAAGCAACAAAAGACGAAGGCGTTTTTCGCTCACCCATTCCGATAACTTCCATTCCCGACTCCTTAAGCCTAATCGCCAATCGGGAAAAATCACTATCGCTTGTTACCAAACAAAAAGCGTCCACCGCTCCACCGTACAAAATATCCATAGCGTCTATAATCATTGCAGCGTCTGTGGAGTTCTTTGCGTCCACATACCGAGACTGCTGAATTTGTAAAAAACCGGTATCCAATAAAAGTCGTCGCCAGCTTGACAAGTTTTGAGCCGACCAATCCCCATAAATCCGCTTATAAGTAATCCTTCCATAACTTGCTACTTCTCTCAAAACTGCTCGCAAATACTTAGGGGAAACATTATCCGAATCTATTAAAATCGCTATTCTTTTTTCACTTTCCATATTAAATAACTTACTTAAAATCTAATTAAAAATCAAGTCCTAATTTTTATTAAAGCTTAGAGGCTGCTTTAACACTTTTAACTTTTTTGTTGTAAATGTTTATCAGCAAATCCTTCTAGCTTTCTGTGCAAGGTTTTTCTTCCAATACCTAGTACTTCTGCTGTTTTTGTTTTATTACCATCTAACCATGCAAGTGTTTGTAAAATTAACTTTTCTTCTACGGCAGCAAGAGAGGTCCCTATCGGAAAACAAAGATTTTTTTCCTCAGCGAGTTTAGTTACAGAATCAGGCAAGTCGCTAAGCTTGATTATATTTTCAGAGCTTATTACAACAGCACTTTCAATACAATTTTTTAACTCTCGAATATTGCCGGGCCAATCATAATTATAAATTGCATTCCAAGCTTTTTGTTCTAAACCCATCATTTGTTTTTCATTTTCTGCTGAAAACTCTTTCAAAAAACTGTGAACTAAAAGCGGAATATCCTCTTTCCGTTCTCTAAGAGGTGGCACATCAATATGCACAACATTTAAACGATAAAAAAGGTCTTCTCTAAAGTTCCCTTTTTCCACTTCTTCTTTTAAGTTACGATTAGTCGCTGCTACAATCCGCACATCTACGTTAATTGTTTTTTCACCACCAACTCGTTCAAACTTTTTTTCCTGAATAACTCGTAAAAGCTTAATTTGTACATTTTGGTCGATTTCCCCAATTTCGTCTAAAAAAATTGTGCCACCGTGAGCAAGCTCAAACCGCCCACGCCTTGTACTCACTGCCCCAGTAAAAGCACCCTTTTCGTGTCCGAAAAGCTCACTTTCCAAAAGAGTTTCCGAAAGAGCCGCGCAATGAACCTTAACCAAAGGTTTATCATAACGCTCAGACAAATTGTGCAAGGTATCAGCAATAATCTCCTTACCAACGCCACTTTCACCGGTAACTAAAACTGATGCTCTTGATGGTGCTACTTTTTTTACAAGCTTCATTAAATCTTCCATAACAGGACTTTTTACAACAACATTTTTTGTCGCCCTTGCCTTATTTAATTCCTGCTCCAGTTGTCGATGTTGTAAAACCAATTCTCGATTTTTCAAAGCCCGCTTTACTAAAAGCAAAAGATGATCTAAGTCCAAAGGTTTAGTTAAAAAATCATAGGCGCCCAATCTCATTGCATCCACAGCCGTTTCAATCGTTCCATGCCCCGTTAAAACAACCACAGGGATTCCCGGCATTTTGGAAACCACTTCCTTTAAAACTTCCTCGCCACTTCGTCCGGGCATCCGTAAATCCGTAATGATTAAATCAATTTCGTCACTTAGTGCTTTTTTTAATCCGTCATCTCCGTCTGCTGCTGTAATAACATCGTAGCCCTCGTCCTCCAAAGCAATTTGCAAACCTTCACGGATATTTTTTTCATCATCGATAACTAAAATTTTAAACTTCATCAAACTATAGTATCATAAACTTGAGATTTTTTAAAGTGTCAGCTTTCCTTTTCAATTTTTTCTAACATTGAATTAGCAAGAACATCTTCTTCATTGATTGTAAGTACAGTATTAAAAAAACCTTTTGCAGACTCTAAATCACCTTCCATATAAAAAACCATTCCAAGATTTGAAAGCGTTTTTATATTTTCCGTATCAAATTCCAATGCGGAAAAAAGCCAGCGTTTAACTTCATCGGGTTCGTTTAAATTTTGATAGCAAATACTGAGCTCGTTACAGATATCACAATATGCTTCTTTGATATAAGTATTTTTTGTCTCTGTTCCATTTTCCAAAGCTTTCAAAAAGGCTTTTTTCGCATCTTCATACCGTTCAAGTTTTCTCAAAGCCCAACCGAGTACAAACCAGCCATTCCAAGATTTTGGGTTTTCTGCTAGAAAGTCTCGAATTCGGGAAAGGGCTTTTTCGTTTTCATTTTCGTTTATAAACTTAATTGCATCGGCATAGGCGAGTGCATCTAAGTTTTGTTCGTTTATGGTTTCAATTATTGAAAGGGCTTGTTTCTTTTTTTCTCGGGTGTTTTTGTCATTTTTCTCTTCTATATTTATATAGCTGTTAAAAAAGGTGCGTGCTTTAATATAATTGCGTTGGCTAAAATAAAAAAATCCTGCAGCGAAAAAAGCATCTGGAATTGGTGGGTCAAACGAAAGTAGTTTGGTATAATAATTTTCTGCATTGTTTTCGCAAGCTTGTTTTTCAGTTTGTAAATCACATTGAGCATAAAACACAGCCCTCTTTTCGTAAAAATAAGCTAGAGCAAAGAATACTAGCGAGTCCTCGGGAAAAAGCCCTTCAAGCGCAAGCAATAAAGTGAGAGCATAATCAAAATCGTATTCGTCTATTGCAATTTGTGAATCAAACAAAAATTCATTTTTTACATTAGGTTTAAAAGCCAAAAAAAGCTCTCTATAATAGTCAAAATGCGTGTTTTCCCTATCACTTACAAAGGTTTGTATAAAACCTGCGAGAACAGCATCAATACTAATGTCGTTTTTTTCATCTATTCCCTTTTCATTTTGTTTAAGAGGAACAAAGGGCAGAGGAATACTCGCATCAAATTTTTCAAACGCCTTTGTAAACTCAAGAGCAATTTCGTGATGAGCAGGAAGCTCTATAAAAAAAACAGGTAGGTATTTTGTCATTTTTTTAACCGTTATTTAACTTGACTTTACAAGCCTTTTGTATTTTAACCATCAAGATTTACTTCCCTATACTTCTTTTGAAATCTTATGTTGACCAAAAAATTTGTTTAAGTGCATTTTAAAAATATTAGGAATTTCCTCTTCGTTGAAATTTATTCCTATTGCAATTAAATCTTTACGTCCTTCTACATGTTCAGCCCTAACAACCTTGCCCTTAACTCCTATCGAAGTTTGTGGGTTATCAAACTCAAACTTAACAGTCGTTTCTTGTCCCATTAAAAAATTTGCAATTCCAACCAAAACAAGTTTCACCCCCGAAAAGGAAATGTCTATTAAAATACAGCGTCTTGGAATGCCCTGTATAAAAACAAAAGTGTCCCTTGTAAGCAAGCCGATTTTATAAATATTATCGTCATTTAAAATTAGGCGTTCTGCACTGCGTTTTGTAGCGTTAATATTTGCTTCTAGTAAAAGTCCAAGATTTGCAATTAAATCGTCAGGGGCTTTTTGTGTATATTCAATAGAAATCAGTACAAAGTTATTTTTTTTTGCTTGAAAAGTTGAAAGATTTATTATTTTTCCTGAAACAAAAAAAGTAGAAGATGCATTTCCAGCCCCTTCGTTAAAAGCAAAACGCAAACTTACACTTTGGTGCTCCTTTTGTAAGCTTGACATAATTTCAGATTTAAGTTCGCATATTATTTTAGCTTGAAGCATTGAAGCCGAGTTAATAATACACGACCACTGAGAACCGCCACAACGAAGTATAGCTTTATCGGCTTTAAATCCTAAGGCTGCAATTACATCTTTTGTAAAAGTAACATTTAGGTCTTTATATGAATCATAAAACTTGCTTATTTGTAAAGACGTAAGATTTCGCATTTGTTATATAATACCTCAAATTCAAAAGAATGTCAATAATAAGACTCTAAAACCTTTTTGTTTTTTTTAAAGGCAAGTAATTTTCTATGACAAAAAATAGTCCTTCATTATAAAACCTCAACTCCTTTAATTCATTTCTAAAATTATTTCTTCAATGTCCTTTTTATGTTTTATTTTTAAATAAAGAGTAGATGTCGCTTCGTTGTACACATATCCCGATGAATTATATGTTTCAAAGCGCCTATCACTACGATAATCCAAGCCATATATTATAATGTTTTTTAGCCTTTGTATATTTCGCAAAACAATGTATTCTGAACTATCTCGCACCCCCTCTACAGCAATGTGTAAATATTTAGGGCGAGTTTCTACTATTTTAAAACTTTTTGCCGAAGCGTATGCCCATGTGCCGTGTCCAGCCTTGTACAAAGAAATAGCAGAAGGATACCAAGAATTTTCTATCATAAAGGGATAAAGTTTTGCTGCACTTAAAATTTCTTTGTCATCGATTACTAAGCCCAATTGTTCGTCCTCTCCTGTAACATTAAAAATCCTAGCCAAACTAGCATCTGCTCCCAAAAGTCCACAAATAGAAGTATAAAGCTTGTAACCGACAGGTTTCCACTCATTGTTTTGAACTCGTAAAAGAAGTTTTGAAAGTCTTAAACTTAAAAGATTATCAATAAATCTTTTTTCCCCATCATCTTGAGCGGAATACAAGGCATCCCCAATTACAAAAAGCGAGCTTTTAATTTTTCGAAAACAAGTTTCTAAGTTTTTTTCAAAAAAGTTTTCGTTATTTGGAAAATATTCTGCATAGTCCAAAAAACATTCTACAATACCAATAGACTGAGCTAAGTTAATATTAGATATGTCATTTTCAGATAAAAGTTTTTTTATATCAGTTATTAAGATTTCACTATTTCGATCTACTAAATATGCAATTAAATTTTCAGTTTCAAAAATAGAAAATGAAGATTCTGTAATAAGCTTTGAAAGATTATTCCGCTGAATATTTTCCTCCTGCAAAACTTTATCGTACATTTCTATAATGTTTCCATAAAAAGTTAAGCTTAAGGCAGTGCGTGCATTTTTTGAAAGTAGGCTTGCAGGCGCCTTTGTTAAGGCAGATAAATACATATTCTGCCTAGCCATTTCCGCAATATAAGAAACGAGAATTTGTTCGTTGTAGTTTTTACGGGTAATTTGTTCGCTCATTACGGTTAAGGCGGTGTTTGCAAAAGCTTCTTTCGCAGCCTTATACTCTTCCTCCGAGCTACCGACCATTGAAGAAACTCCTTCGACACTAAACTCGCTTGCTTCAATATAGCTTAAATAGTTTGCGAAAGCCTCGGTTTCCTTTGCAAGTCTAAGACGTGGCTGCTCAACTTTACTATCGATAATGCCCATTTCGTTAAAGCCAAAATCTCCTTCAAACTGAAAGTTTTTTTTGTTAAAAGAAATTAAGCTTTTTGTATTTTTAATTTCAAATTTTGCATTTGCGGTAATCTTCCAAGGAATACTCACAGCTTCAATCGACTCGGGTATTTTTGCACTTATGTTTAAAACTTCAATATCCCCAAACTTATCATAAGTAAAGTTTATACTTACATCCTTTGTGCAAAAAATCGTAAAAGTTTTTTCGGTATTAGCATAGCTGACAATTTTAAGGTTTTCATTTCCCTCTTCATTTTCAGCAATAATCGCATCTCGCTCACTTACAAAAAAACCTATTCCATTCGCAAGTATTTGAATTGGTAAAAGTGGAACAGATTTACCATCAACTATGTCATAACGTCCCGCAACTGAAACAGGACCTAAATTTAAAGAGAATGTTGTTCCACTCTTAAACTGTATTATAAAAAGTCCGATAATAGCAACAAGAAATATGCTGATTTGTGTAATTATTTTTATGCTTGTATGTTTCATATACGATGTAGCATTATATAAATTTTTTTACAAAAAATCAAGTTTAAATTTATTGGAGATTTTATGAAATTTTTAAGAGTATCATTTTTTATATTTACTTGTGTCCTAGCTTTTACATTTTTTTCCTGTGAAACTGTGGATACTTCAGCAAAAGAAGAATCGGAAATCAAAACCGGACTTGTCGAAGCGCCTAAAAAAGAGGAAGCTAAAATTGTAAAAGAGCCTGAAAAACCAAAATCCGCACCTGCTAAAAAACCTCAAAAGCAAAAACCGAAACCTAACAAGCAGGCTAAAAAAACCAAAAATATTGCTAAAGTTGACTCAAAAAAGCCAGCGCCAAAACTTAGTTCAAACTTGGATTTTGCAAATAAATTAAATGCACTTTTAGTTAAAAATAAAATTGATGATGCACTAAAATTATTTGACACCTATGACAACAATATAACTCAAAAAGTTGATATGCAAAACTTAAAGCTTGCACTTTTAATTTCTAATGACAACATAAATGAGGCAAAATCTCTCGCTAATCAGCTTGAAGCTAAATATCCTAAAAACACGGAAACCCTTTTGGCACAGAGTATGTTAGCGACCATTGAAAACAACAAATCAAAGCGAAACTCTTATTTAAAAAAGATAATTTCCATTGAGCCAAAAAACATTGACGCCTTGTTACAGTTGGGAAATGACGCATACGAAACAAAAAATTATGTTTCTGCAATTAAATATTACAAACAAGTCCTTGCTGTTGATAAAGAAAACGAAGATGCAATAATCGGGACTGCCAATGTTTTATATATGCAAGGAGAATACGAAAATGCTGAAACTCAGCTTGAAGAGGCATTAAAGAAAAATCAAAAAAACGCTTTGCTTTATGCAACACTCGCTAGAGTGCAGTTTGAACAAAACAAAGTTTTACCTGCAATTGAAAATATAAACAAAGCATTAAAACTTGAAAAGGAAGTTGCAAGTTTGTGGGCTGATAAGGGAGTTTATTGTATTAGGGCAGGTAGAAAAAAGGATGCTTTGGATGCTTACACAAAAGTTATAAACCTTGAGCCCAAAAGTTACAGTGCTTATATTTACAGGGCAGGACTTAACGACGATTTAGGAAACAAGGAGCATGCAATAGATGATTATAAAAAAGTTTTGTCTTTATATCCTGACTATTATTTTGCGGCAGAAGGCTTAGGCGTTTTGTATTATGAAAAAGGCGATTATGAAAATGCGAGGATTGCTTTTTTAAATGCTATCGAAAAAGCCCCAACTAATGTTTTTTATGCCCTTATGACAACTCTTTGCTATTACCAGCTTGAAAACCCTAAAGGTGGAAAAGACTTTATAAATAAATACCTACCTTATATTGATAGAAAAAATAACGAAAACGAATATTTTCTTGCACGAATTTTTGCAGATCACGTCGGTGATAATGACTTGATTTTAAGAATTGACAAGGAAAAAGACACTACAAAAAAATATCGAATGAAGTTTTACCTTGCTAAGTTTTATGAGCTTGTGCGTAAATCTAATGTGGCTGAAAAATATTACGAAGAAATAAGCGGATGCAAGTATCCTGCTTTTTTTGAATATCGCCTAGTTGAAGCAGAATTAAAAAAGCGGGGAATTGTACCAAAGTCAAAATAGTTAAAAGTTTTGCCTATCATTCATACAAAACATATGTAACTTTTTAACATATGTTTTGTTTGTTTTCTTGTGAAAGATAAGGATGTAAAAAGCAAAAAACCTTTTTTCATTGTTTTTAGTTTAGTTTTGGCGGCGTTGGTTTTTGTAAGCTTTTATTGTGTTTATTTAACAAAACCTATTGACAAAACAAAAACCGAAACACAAGAATTTTTAATAAAAAAAGGGCAGGCAACTCAGTCAATTGTAAAAGCTTTATATGACGAAGGACTAATTCAAAGCGAAAAGTTTGCGTATTATCTTGCACGCTTTTGGAAAATATCTTTTAAAGCAGGTAATTATCAGCTTTCAAAAAGTATGAGCTTGAAGGAAGTTTTTAATGAGCTCACGACTGGAAAACAACCAAGTGTAAAAGTTACTATTGCGGAAGGTTTAACCTTAACAAAGGTTGCACAAACTTTGGAAAAGTCAGGGCTTGTAAAAAGTGATGAGTTTTTGACACTTGCTCGTTCGGGCGAAGCTTTGAAGTCTTACGGCATTGAGACGGAAACTTGTGAGGGTTTTTTATTTCCTGACACTTATTTTTTTACCGAAAACGAAACAGCGGAATCTGTGTTAAATTTGCTGGTAAAAACCTTCTTTGAAAAAATTAAAACTATAAAAGGTTTTCCGACTGAGGGAGTTGGGCTGTTAAATGCAGTAAAACTGGCGAGTATTGTAGAACGAGAATATCGTATTCCGGAGGAGGCAGCTACAATTGCGGGGGTTTTTAAAAATCGGCTCGATATACAAATGGCTTTGCAATCGTGTACAACAGTTGAATATATTATTACTGAAATCCAACACAAGCCACATCCTACCCGCATTTTTTGGGAAGACTTGGAAATAGATAGCCCGTATAATACTTATATTTATCCGGGACTTCCGCCTACACCGATTTGCAACCCCGGACTTCTTGCTCTAAAGGCGGTGGCTAGTCCTGAAAAACACGAGTATTTGTATTTTAGGCTTGTAGACGAAAAAACTGGAAAACATAGCTTTTCAAAAACTTTTTCCGAACATAATAGCAAAGGCGAAGGCTTTAAGCTAAAGTGAGAGGGAGGTTTTATTGACCCTTTGCCCTAAATTGCTTATAATAGTTTACGATATTTTTAACAGGACTTGAGCATAAAGTTTTTACAATAGGTTTGCGATAAAAAAACTTTAACCTATCTACACGGAGGGGATAATGACAAAGATTGCAGCGATTAAAAAAGTTTTAGAAGCCAACAAAGGTGTGGCAACATTAGCAACAATATATAAAGATATAGATAAATTTTATGATATAAATAAAAATACTGATTGGATGGCAGGAATTCGGGGCGTTTTATATAGAGATATTCGTGAAAATAATAATTTTAAAAAGATAGGTTTTTCGTTGTATGCTTTGAAAGATTACAAGGAGGAAGAGTTTAAGAACCTTGCTAAGGATAAGGTACGTATGCATTCGCATATGGAGGGGATTTGTTTGGAAATAGGCAATTTGTTAAATTTTGACACTTACACAGCTGACCCTTCGGCATTTTATAATAATGTTCTTTTATCGGAGCTTGCAAGCTTAAAAACAATTCCAAGTTTTACATATAAAGAAATTATAGAAACAACAACAAAAATTGATATTTTATGGTTTAATAAAAAAGGTTTTGCTTTTCCACAAAAGGCGATCGAAGTAGTTGACAGTATTAACACATTAGAAAGTGCATTGAAAAGAACCTTACAGCTAGCTGAGTTTAATTTATCCTTTTTTATATTGTGTAAAAGCAGTGATGAATCACGAGTTTTAAAAGCTATTGAAAAAGAACCATACAAAAGGATAAAAGACCGTTACATTGTACAGAATTATGAAACAGTTTTGGAAGCTTTTAAATCTCCTTTTGTAAATAGCGATAACAAACTGTTTGAAGTTAATTCATTATTTTAATTGATAACTTTTATACAGGGGAAGTTTGATTTTTGGGTGTAGTGGATGATGGGTTTGGCTTTTGAGGCTTGTGAGAAACAAAATGGCAAAAATTAGTGAAGCAACAATAGCAGAGGTAACAAACGCAACGGATATTGTTTCGGTTGTTGAACAATATACGAGACTTGAAAGGCGGGGAACGACTTGGTGGGGATGTTGTCCTTTTCACAATGAAAAGACACCTTCGTTTCAGGTAAATCCTGAAAAAAAACTTTTTTATTGTTTTGGTTGCCACAAGGGCGGAAACTTGTTGCAGTTTGTGATGGAAATGGAAGGACTTTCTTTTGTACAGGCAGTCACAGAACTTGCAAAGCGTTCAGGTATTCCGATAAAATATGAAGGTGGTGATTATCAACAAAGTGAGCAAGAAAAACTTAAAGATGAAATTGTCTTACTTTATGAAAAAGTTTCAAATGCTTTTCACCACATTTTGTTAAATACAAAGGAAGGTAGACCAGCTTATGATTATTTGAAAAAGCGATTGGTAAGCGATGAAATTATTAAAAGTTTTAAGCTTGGGTGTGCACCAAAAAACAGAAGGTGGCTTTTTAAGTTTTTGCTAAAAAAAGGATACAATAAAGAATTTTTAAACAAGACGGGACTTTTTTCTAAAAATTATCCTGAAGTGGCTTTTTTTTCAAATAGGCTTATGTTTCCGATTGCCGACAGACACGGACGGATAATTGCTTTTGGTGGACGCAGTTTGTCGAATGATCCTAAAAGCCCCAAATATTTAAACTCAGGCGATATGCCACAATATCAAAAAAAGTATAATCTTTTTGCTTTAAACTTGGCAATCGGTGAAATTCGTAAAAATAAGTCGGTGATTTTTTGTGAAGGCTATATGGATGTACTTGCTTTTCATCAAGCTGGTATTGCAAATGCTGTTGCTCCTTTGGGAACAGCCTTAACAGAAGAGCAGCTAAACATAGTTCGCACCCTTGCGGAAACCGTTTTTTTGTGTTTTGATAGTGACGAGGCGGGAACCAATGCTACTCTTAAAGCTATTGAAATGTGTTCCAAAATGAACTTTGAAACTCGGATAATTCAAATGACTGAAGCAAAAGATCCAGCCGAACTTTTAGAAAAATTTGGTGCTGAGGGCTTGAAAAATTCTTGTAAAAATGGTATACTTGACTCGGAATTCTTTGTGCAGAAAGCTATGACGAAATTTGATGTTTTAACGGCTGAGGGAAAAACTCGGGCGTGTGAGTTTTTGTTTCCTTATTTGCAAACTATTAACTCAAGCGTAAAACGCGAATCCTTGATTGCAAAATTTTCAGCGAGATTAAATGTAAGCCCTGAGGCTATGTATACTGATTTTTTAAAAGCTCTAAAAAATGAAAGAAGAGTGGAATCTTCGTATGTAAAGCAAGAGCAAAGTAAGGACAAGACTTTTAACAAAAATGCGGAAACGCGTGCGATGTTGGCAGTTTTTGCAAAGCCTGAGCTTTTTAAAATTATGCGTTCGTCTTTGAGTTCGGACGATTTTCAAGACGAAAATGCAAAAGCTTTGTTTATTTTGATGGAAGAATGCTATCGTGAAGACATTCAAGGCGAAACGGAAATAATAAGTCGCTTAACTGACGAGCGACTAAAAAATATTGTTACAGCTTCGATTGTGCAGGGAGAGTTTGAAGTAAACTCAAAAAGAATTGTGGAAGATAGCATTAAAACAATTAAGCTAAAAAAACTTGAAACTAGGCGTAAAACATTGGTTGAAAAATTGCAAATAGTTTCAGCGCAAAATAACGAAGCTTTGTTAAATGATATAATCAATGATATTGCTAATATTGATGGACAAATTGTGGAGCTAAAAATGGAAACTCATTTGTAAAAATGAGTTTTGTGGTGATATGTGTAAAATTTTGGAAATAAATTAGGGAGATTTATGACAGCAGATGAAATCGCTATTGAAAATGCAATAGCAAAACTTTTGGATTATGCAGGTTCTGAAAAAGTTCTTACGCTTTTGGAGTTTGAGGATTTTATTCCTATACATGTTTTTAGTCCTGAAGATCTCAGTACAATTATGGATAAGCTTGAGGCAAAGGGAATAAAGCTTGTAGATGATTCAGAATTTTCTGGCGACGATGACTCCGATTACGATGATGACGAATATCAAGATGAGCTTGAAAACTTTGGAAGATATGGGCAAGATCTCAAGTCTAATAGTAGTGATGACAAAGAAAATTCTTTGCTAGACAAAAAGCCTGAACTTCGGGCAACTGTTAAACTTGCGAAAAATGCAACAACCGATGATCCTATCAAATTGTATTTGCGAGATATAGGCAAGGTAAATCTTTTAACAGCGGAAGAGGAAGTTATTCTTGCAAAGCAAATAGAAAGTGGGCAGGAAACTATAAAAGCTGTAATAAGAAATTCTGGAATTATTTTAACAAAGTTTTATGAGCTTGGAAAAAAAGCCTATGCTAAAATTGACCCCGAACAAGAAAATAAAACTCGCAAAGAAATTAAAGAAGCCTTAGATGAGAGAAAACGAGTTCGTACGGCATATGGCGATGTTTTAAAACCAATTTATTCTGAGCTTAAACATTATTTTGCTTTAAAAGAAAAGCTTTATAACCACGATGATGTGGATAGTTTTTTTGAAGATCCCGATATTAAAAATATTCGTAAGAGGCTTTTAGATTATTTTTCAAATGCAAAGATTTTGCCTGAGGAAATAGATGCTTGGTCTACGGTGTTTGAAATTGCTACTCTTGAAATAAAAAACTCATATATAGAAATTGAAAGGCGACAAAGGCGTTTACAAATTGACGACTATGCTGGCTTAAGAAAAATTGGAAGACAGCTTGCTATTCCACGGGAAAGTGCAAAGCTTTCCAAAAAATTAAATATGAGCGTTAGTGAAATCAAAGATAATTACGCAAGCCTTCAGTCAATTTTGCGAAAAACAAAAGAAATAGAATATAGATTTGAATGCTCCAGCGAAAAGATTTTGGAAATGTATGAAGAAATAAAGGCGGGCTACAAATCGCTAAAAGCTGCAAAGGATAGATTGATTACTTCAAATTTGCGACTTGTTGTTTCACTTGCTAAAAAATATATTAACCGTGGGCTTCATCTTTTTGATTTAATTCAAGAGGGAAATATTGGTTTAGTAAAAGCTATCGAAAAGTTTGAGTATCGCAAAGGTTATAAGTTTTCAACATATGCTACTTGGTGGATACGGCAAGCTATTACCCGCTCTATTTCTGACCAAGCCCGCACTATTCGCGTACCTGTTCATATGATAGAGCAGATGAACAAGGTAAATCGAGAGGCTCGAGCTTTAATGCAAAAACTTGGGCGGGAACCGACCGATGAAGAAATTGCAACACAGCTTGGCTGGACAGCGGATAAGGTTAAAAGTGTTAAAAATGTTGCACGAGATCCGATTTCTCTTGAAACGCCAATCAATGACGAAGAAGATTCCTTTTTTGGAGATTACATCGAAGATAAAACAGCCGAAGATCCGTACCACGAAACGGAAGAGCTTCTTTTCAAAGAGGAAATTGATGCCTTGTTGGCAACTTTGCCAGATAGAGAGCGAGATGTTTTAAAAATGCGTTTTGGCTTGGACGGTGGTTACCAACTTACTCTTGAAGAGGTTGGGCTTTATTTTGAGGTAACGAGAGAACGTATTCGTCAAATTGAGGCAAAGGCTTTAAGACGCTTACGCTATCCAAAAAAGAGTATAAAAATAAAAGACCATTTAAATAATTAGGAGAAACTTTTATGGAATTGACCGAGGTTTTTGAAAAACTAAAAAATTTGCAATCTGTGCTTATTCGTAGAAATGAGTTGGAAACGGAAATGTTGGAAGCCCCAAACTTGCTAAAAACTCACGAAGAGTTATTAGCACAGTTAAAGCAAGAATATATCGAAAAAAATGCGAACTTTGAAACTACGCGATCGGAAATGAACGCGATGAAGGGGCAACTTTTTGAGGTTGACAAAAGACGGGAAAATGCTGAAAAAAATATGGAAAGCGTTGAAACTCAGCGGGATTATGAACTTTTGGAAAAAGCAATTAAGGATGCAAGGGCTGAAGAGGAAAGCTTGCGTATTGATTTACAACAAATTACAAACAAGTTTAATAGAATAAATGACGAAATCAAAAAAGACGAAGAAGTTATTGCCGAAAACGAAGCTGAAATCGAAGAAATGAAAAGCTCGCTTGACGAAAAAACTAAGTCGATGACCGATGAAATCAAAAGTCTTGAAAAACAAAAGATAGAGCTTTCAGAAGGACTTGAACCAGAAACTATTTTTAAGTTTGAGCGTATTATTAAAAACAAACTTGGTGATGGTATAGTTCCTGTAAAATCAGGAGTGTGTACAGGTTGTAATATGATTTTACCTGCACAGTTTGCCAATGAAATACAAAGCGAAACAGAGTTAAGATATTGTCCGTATTGCAGTAGGGTTTTATACTATGAACTTTCGGATATTGAGCTCGAAGAGGCTGATGATTTTAGCTTTGACGATGCGGATATTGGTGGCTTGGCAGATTTAGAAGATATTTAATTAGTTAGTGCTTAAGTTATGGAATCGCTTGTAGCTTGACTGCAAGAGGAAAGTCCGGGCTTTAATCGGAAGGATGTCGGCTAATAGCCGAGCGGGGCAACCCGACAGAAAGTGCAACAGAAAATATACCGCCTGTAAGGTAAGGGTGAAATGGTGAGGTAAGAGCTCACCGCGTTACAGGTAACTGATACGGCATGGCAAACCTCATCCAAAGCAAGGGCAAATGGTAAGTGGTTATTTTCCGATTTTATTGCTTACGGGTTGCCCGCTAAAGTTATGCAGCAATGTATAACACTAGTCAGATGATTCCAATGCCTTTTGGCAACAGAACCCGGCTTATTACTTAAGCACTTTTTTTGCAATTGTGTTTGGCATTTTGTAAATGCAAAGGAGCTTAACCTCTTGAGTTAAAAAGCTCTTCAAGACGTTTCATCCCGAGTGTTTTCATAAAGTTCGCAATTCTAGGTCCTTGCTCCTTGTTAATTAAAACTTTGTAAACAGCAACAAAAAGTTCCTTTGGTGCAATTTCTACACTTCTAGCAATATCATAAAGTTTGTTTGAAATTTCTTTTTCACTTAGTTTATCCAGTACCGGAATAATTTCGCTTTGCACTTTTTCGATAACCTTAGTTTCAAGCTCATTTAGGGAAACAGGTGTATCACTTTTTCGAAGGCTAAACTTAAAATCGTCAGGAGCACATTCTGTAATCCAGTTCCAAGCACAACGGGCACGAGTAGCAAGTCTATCTTTTTGAAAATCTTTTAAATCATCAAGCGTGTCTAAAGTTGCCTCAATATCACCTTCATTAATTTGCAAAAGATTGCAAAGATGCCTAAAGGGTATTTGGTACGGCATTTTTTCAGCTTCAAATTTAAAATCCTTTGGAAGTTTTTCTACTTGAGAAAGCTCGTAAATTCGCCTTTCCTGTTTTAAAACATCTTCGTTTTTAGCTTTCTGCACACCATAAGCTATTCGTTCATTTTTGTCATAATCTTCATAAATTTTTATCACATCCAAATCAAAGCTAATCGAAAATTCTGTGTTTGGTCTTGAACTTGCAAAAAGATAACGCACCACCTCAGGTTGATAGTACTGTAAAACATCTGATAGGCTGATAACCTTTCCTTTTGAAGACGACATTTTTCCCGGCAAGCCTTTTAAACCAATAAAATCATAACTAAAAGAAATAGGTGCGGGGTAGTTGTAAATTTCCTTTGCAACCACTTCCGCTGTGTCAAAAGAACCACCCTTTGAATGATGGTCTTTTCCTGCAGGCTCGAAAACAACCTTTTCGTATGCCCAACGCATAGGCCAATCAACTCGCCAACCAAGCTTTGCGATTTTTGTTGTACGCAAGTCAATTTTTTCATCGTTGCCACATTCGCAAGTGTAATGAACTTCCCAGTCGCCGTCATAGCCTTTTATTTCTGTTGTGTCCTTTGAGCACTTTGAACAAAAAACAGAAACGGGCCAATGTTCCCCCTCCATTTGATGTTTAGCATCTCGAAAGCTGTTTAGAATTTCTTTTATCTTGTTTCGTTTTTGTAAAGCAGTACGCATACCCTCAGCGTATAAACCTTTTTGGTAATTTTTTGCTTGATACAAATAAATAGGTTTTATACCCACAAGTGGCAAAACATTTTCCACATCCACTTCGTGATAGCGAGCATAATTTTCGTCCCGCTCAAAAGTATCTGGCACAGAAGTAATAGGATAACGCAAATACTTTTCCAACACTTCTGGCTTTGGCATATTTACGGGCACCTTTCTAAAAACATCATAGTCATCCCAAGAATATATAAAACGCGTCTTTTTCCCTAAATCCTCCAAAGCCCGCACAACCAGCTCCACAGAAATGATTTCACGAAAATTGCCAATATGTACTGTTCCCGAAGGCGTAATCCCTGAAGCACAAGTGTACTCGTCCAAGTCGCCCCTTTCTCTAATAATTTTTTTTGCGGCAAAATCAGCCCAATGTAATTTACTCATAAACCCTCAAAACAATCTGATCATTATATCACAAGCTCAAAAAAAAATCAAGACGCTAGTTTGCAAATATTAACATTTGTAAGACTTGTCCTTACTTGCGAAAAACGCTACTCCCGCGACGTACGGTGAGGCTAGTACTTTGCTTTTGCGAATGTTTAACAAAAATAAGAAAGCCTTATTTGCGAAAATCACTTATCCGCTCACTTCGGATGGGTGAGCGGTATACAAACTAACGATGAGTTTTTTCCGCAAATCTGGCAAAGTCGGGACAAGAATTTTTTCTGTCAAAAATTCTTGTCCTTAAGCAGACAAGAGCTACGCTCCTCGCTTTAGCGTAAAATTTATAAAATCTAAAGCTAACTAGCTGTGAACTTCACCCTAAGTCTTACGTTGTATCGGGAAGTTTAATAGGACTTGACAAAAGTTAATATAAAGGTTAGTATTGCCAAGTTAAAATGAGGTAAAATTATGCTTTGGCAGACGACAATTATTCCGAATCGGACTTTAAGTAGTTTGTATGTTATACTCGATATAATTTTTTTGCTTGGTTTTGCATTATATTTTATAAAAACAAAACGATATATTCCGCTTTTAGTCGGCTTACTCGGTGGCTTGCTTTATTTTATTGTTGACTATGGTGGCTTTTATCTTTTGCTTGGAACGCGAAAAGTTGTGGGAGCAAATACTTTTTGGTTTTTGCTTTGGCTGAGTATGAGCTACGGTTTTACAAATATGGTTTGGATGTGGCTTTGGTTTGCCGAACTGAAAAATCGCCTTGAGTATTCTCTTTTGATTATAGTGTGGTGGTTTTCTGCAGCTATTATAAGCAATGGACTAAGTACGCACTTTTCCACAATTACAATTGAGCGAGGTACAGGTGGCTATCACTGGATTATGGCGGTTTTTTTATTTGTTGGTTATGCTTTTTTGATTTTAAAAAACTTAAGCACAAAAGACGAGGAAAAAAAATACCCCATTTTGGATATTCTAGCAATAGGACTTTTAGTTCAGTTTGCTTGGGAAACAGTTTTATTCATAACTGGTATTCGCAATGCGGGCATTCGCACTCTAATTGTTAATTCACTTATGGAAACAAATCTCGGTGCTCCGTATATGTATCTTATTTACAAGACTATTAACAAAAATTAGAATGTGGAAGCTTTGCAAAAACTTCAATTTTGTGATGTTTTTTCAAATGCGTACGAGTTTTGAATAAAATTTATCGTGAATTTTTGGAAAATATACAATATATGGCTAAAAAAATAAAAAAATTAGTTATTATATACAAATATACTTGACGTTTTTTTGTTTGATTGTTATAATAGCGAAGGAGTGATTAAGTTTATTTAAATAATTAGAGGTTGAAATTTTTTTTTATCTATAGTAAAATCATTAAAAAAGTAAAATTAGTAAGAATAAGCGCTAAAGGAGAAGCACATGGAGCTTAAAATGCGAAAGAGCAAAGATGTTTTTATCATCGATGTTTCAGGCGAGATGGATTTGTATAATTCATACAAACTAAAAGAGTTGGCTATGAAAATGCTAGAACGCCAAGTACGGTCTGTTGTTATCAATATGGATGAAGTTGATTATATTGATTCATCTGGGATCGGAGCTTTAATTCATATATATTCTAGTATGAAAAAAGCTGGTTGTCGGCTTTTTTTGACTAATATTCACGGTTCTGTGAAAAAGGTTATAGAGCTTACAAAGCTCATGGGGTATTTTCCTATTACTAATAGCTTAGAAGAAGCTTTACAAAAACTGGAGGGTTGATATGAGTGAAAATCCAGCAATTAAAGAATTAAAAGTTGATGAAAATAGTCCACTTTTTGATAAAACGGGTATGCTTTATAAAGAGTTCCCGTCGGATTTTAGGCAAATTAGGTATTTTACACTTTTGATTGTGCAGTCTGCACCCTTAGAAATCAAAGGAATTAACCTTTTGGAACAACAAATCAGCGAAGTTATAAAGAACGCAGTAAAGCATGGTAATAAAAGTAATATTAATAAAAAAGTTAAGGTTTGGTATGAGTTTTCTAAAGCCCATGCACATATAATTGTTGAGGATGAGGGCGAAGGTTTTCAAGAGCTTGAAAAATGGAATGAGTTTAATAAACATCGCTTGGCATGTTTACGCGACCAAGATTTTCTAAACCTTAGCAAATATGTTTCATTCCGCACAAAAAATAGCGACGACACAGACGGCGGAAACGCTCTTTTTGCTGCACTTGAATACTGGAATGGTGGATTTGTATATAATAATAAGCGAAATGCTGTAGCGATGTTAAAAAACTATCCTAAAAAAAGCCACGGTATTTCCATAGACGGAGATTTTTAGGTTTCTTGCAATGCTAAGGAAAGACTCTAAAATTTTTAGTTTTGAAAGGCTTTCTTTAAGTTTGGTACAGCTTTTTGAAAAACTAAAGTCCAATCTCTGTCTTATTTGAATTTAAAGCCCATCTAAAAGGTGGGCTATTTTTTATTTTATGACTTTTCAATAGGAGCTTTTATGAAGTTAAGTTTAAACAGTGTTGTAATTCGGACAAAAGAAATGCAAAAATCTCTTGACTTTTACAAGAATGTTTTGAATTTTGAGTTTGACACTCTTATGTCTGCAGCACCCGGAAAACAAATTGCTTTTTTAACAGACCCAGAAACTGGTATGCATTTGGAGTTAATATATAACGAAAATGCTAGTCTACCTTCTGAAACGAGAATGTCCATCACTATAAAGGTAAATCAAATTGGCGAGGCAGAAAAATACTTAAGGAAACACAAGGTTCCTATCGTAAGTTTGCCTCGTACTGTAAAAGATGGTAAAAAAATTTTAACCGCTGTCGATCCAAACGGTGTAGAACTAGATTTTATTGAGTTTAAAAACTAATTTTAGAATAAAAAATGGTAAAAGTTTAGTTTTTATAAAAATCCGTAACTTAGCCTTAATGGGTTTGTTTTTAGTTTGTTAGCTTGGGCTTTTTTGCAAGGTTAAAGACTGTATTGAAGTCCGGCGTTTTGTAGCGATTTTGAGGTTATATGAAAAAATTGTTTTTATTATTGTTTTCTTTTTCTGCCTTGTCCTTTGTTTTTGGACAAGACTTGTCTCCAATAGAAGAAGAACCGCCAGCAGAATCAAATCCATCGGAATCCACTACTATTGAAGCTATGGAATATAAGCCTGTGCGTGCAGGAGACAAATATATAAAAGTAGGTCTTGGTTTAGGTGTTCCACTTTTTAACACTTCAAGCAAAAAGTTTGCTATAAAAACTAATATTTATCCCGGACCTAAAATTTTTGTAGGGATGCACTTTTATGTGACAGACGGACTTGCTCTCGGTGGGGATTTAAGTTTTGACTTTTATCCAACGCTTGGGAAAAACCTTTACTTTAATGTGCCTTTTTCCTTTGCCGTTGCTTACACACCTACATATAAGCGTTGGCGTTTTCCTACGGGAATAAATATCGGCGGTATTTTTATGTCCTATCTTGGTAACAAGACTTGTGGACTTTATTTAAATCCGTTTTTTTCGTTTTATTATCAGTATTCTCCCGACTGGTCTTTCGGGGGAGAGCTTAACTGGGCTATAACTACTGAGTTTCGCAAAGAGGCTGGTTATTCAAGAGCTAATAATAATTTAGGAATTTCTTTTTCAGTTCGTTATCATTATTAGGGGAATTTATGAAAATAAAGTACAAAAATATTATTTTTTTTAGTTTATTAAGCATAATAGCGGGGCTTTTTTTGGCTTGTAAGAGTTCGTATATTTTAGCTGCAATTGAAAATGAAATAAAATTAAAAAAAGCTACTGCTGCTGGTACTGTTAATAATATAGTCAAAGCTGGTTCAAAACTTTATTGTAGTAATGGCAAGGTTTTGACAAAGAGTGAATTTAGTGAGGGGGAGTGGTCAGAGCTTAATACTCCCACTTCTGGTTTAGTTACTGGAGTTGCCAGCGATGGTACACAACTTTATATTTCTATTATAGATGACGATACGAATGGCAAGGGCGTTTGGGTTTATGATGGTACTACTTGGTCAAAAATTGATGGAACCGACCATATTGTGTATGTTTCTGGAAGTGGGACGGTTTTTGCAGCCAGTAATGACGCTGTTTTTCCCGTGAATGGCACAAGTCTTGGAACGGAAATATTAAAAGGTAATCTAGTGGCAGCAGGTGGGGATTATTGTTCAGACTATAAAGCTGTTTATAACAGTAGCGGTAAAGTTTCAGATGCTCCAGGAGGAATAAGAGCGATAGACAAAGATGGACAATATTTTTTAACTAAAACCCATTTATATGTTCCTTCTAATTGGAGTAAATCTTTTGAACATGGTATATTAGAGCCGACCGATGCTGTTTTATTAGACCACAGTGGTAAAAAAATATTACTTGTTTCTTCGAATGAAGGTGGTTATGCTGAAATCGAAATCAACGAAAGTAATATTACAAAAAGCAAAACTATTAGACCCGGAAGCTCTGGTTCAACAACTCCACCCGGTAGTGCAGAACAATATGCTAGCTCAGTAGGTAAATATCCCGTATTTTGTATTTTTGCTGAAGCGAAGAATGCTGAAGACTACTATATTCACCTAGGTGCAAATGACACCAATTATGCAAAGTTTACAGGACTTTGGGGCTTCTATAGCACAGGAAAAGAAGAGTGGAATATAGAATAGTGTATTTTGGTACGGTATTCTGAAAAAGTTAATGGGTAACAAAAAACACAGACGTTTTTTAAAACGCCCTCGCCACGGACGGTGAGCTAGTACAAAGCATTTAGCAAGTTTTTTTGTGAGCAAAAAAACTTGTTCACCTTAAAAAAATATGGACATTTTTTTAAGGTGAGCGTTAGGCACATTCAAAGTTGGTTTGCATTTTTCAAAATGCAAACCAAAACAAAATTGTGGCGATAATT
>JARGFC010000001.1:0-10281 GCA_038397925.1 Treponemataceae bacterium | reverse complement strand
CCGCCGTTTTGAGAAACGAAAAACGGCACTACAATAAGCGATGTTTTGAAAAATACCAAGTTACCAAATTTTCAAAACTCGCCAATTAAATTAGTCGACGCTATTTTAGTCGACTAATTTAATAGAACCTCTATGTGCAATTAGCCTCACGGTTTTTGGGGAACAAGTTCCAAAAACAGCAGAGCTGCCGAGAACATCAAAAGGCTCGATACTTCAGTATCTTTATATTGACTTAAATAAGTTAATAGGTTACACTTTAGAAAAGGATAATAGATAATTACACAGCACAAGATTTTTGGATACGCTTTTTAGGAAATTACCAAAGCGATGTAAAAACAAAAGCATTAAAATCGCTTTGCGAAAAGAACGAAGGAGTAAATATGGCAAATGAAGTATTACTTACAGTAACCGAAGAAGAAAGACAAATAGCTCGGGAGCTTTCAGAATATAAGTATCAATTGATAGTTCAAGGCGAACGAGAAGAAGCAAGAAAGGAAGGTTTAAAATCAGGCAGAACGGAAGGATTAGCGGAGGGAGTAAAAGCGGGACTCAAGGAAGGTTTACTTGAAGGCAAATTAAAAAAAGCGAGAGAGACGGCTAAAAATTTATTAGAAATTGGGCTTTCTGTTGAACAAATATCCAAAGTTACAGGTCTTTCAAAAGCGGAAATCTATAAGTTGTAAGTGCTTACACTTTAGACAAAGATATTGATAACTACACATCACAGGATTTTTGGATACGCTTTTAAGGAAATTACAAAAGCGATGCAAAAACAAAAGCATTACAATCACTTTGTGAAAAAAATGAAGGAGTAAATATGGCAAACGAAGTACTACTTACAGTTACCGAAGAAGAAAGACAAATCGCCCGCGAACTTTCAGAATATAAATATCAATTGATGGTTCAAGGCGAACTAGAAGAAGCAAGAAAGGAAGGTTTAAAATCAGGCAGAACGGAAGGATTAGCGGAGGGAGTAAAAGCGGGACTCAAGGAAGGTTTGCTTGAAGGTGAAAAACTTGGAATGAAGAAAGGTGCTTACCAAACAAAGCTAGAAACAGCTCTAGCGTTTAAGAAAATGGGTCTATCAATTTCACAAATTGCAAAAGGTACTGGTTTAACAGAAGAGGAAATTAAAAAATTGAAAGACTAGTTTTTTCGCACTTATTTATCGTGCATTTTAAATTGCTAGTTTTACAAAAAACTCTTGACCTTAAAAAAAGCGAATTAGAGTTACGATCCCCGCTAGAGCGATAGAAAGCCTATTCCACATTATATTAAAACTAACATTGAAAAAGCCCAAGTTTTTTAGTATATTTAAAGTATGAACTTAGAAAAATTTACAATTAAAGCACAGGAAGCTTTGCAAAATGCGGTTATGATGGCAGAGCGAAATGGCAATACTTATGTTGATGGAGACCATTTGCTTTTTCAGCTTTTAGAACAAAAAGATGGAATGGTTATACCAGTTATAGAAAAAGTTGGGGCAGATGTACAGAGCTTGCAAAATCAAATTGATGAGGTGATTTCAAAAAAGGTGCGAGTTTCTGGGCAGTCAGCACAAACTTATATGTCTCAGGATTTAGTGCGTGTTTTGGGCTTTGCTGAGGACGAGGCAAAAAAACTCAAGGACGAATACGTTTCTACGGAGCATTTGCTTTTGGGAATTGCAAAGTCGGATACGAGTACGGGACGGGTACTAGAAAGGGCAGGTGTAACAGCAAAGGCAATTTTGACAGCTTTAAAAGATTTGCGAAGGGGAAAAAATATTACTTCAGATGACCCTGAAAGCACTTTTAAAAGCTTGGAAAAATATTGCATTGATTTTACAAAATTGGCGGAAGAGGATAAAATTGACCCTGTTATCGGGCGGGATGACGAAATTCGCCGAGTAATGCAGGTTTTATCCCGCCGAACAAAAAATAATCCTGTGATTATTGGAGAGCCCGGTGTTGGAAAAACTGCCATAGTGGAAGGTTTAGCAAGAAGAATTGTGGCGGGGGATGTACCTGATAGTTTAAAAAACAAGCAACTTTTAGCTTTGGATATTGGGGCTCTGGTTGCAGGAGCGAGTTATAAGGGCGAGTTTGAAAAAAGACTAAAGTCGGTTATTGCAGAAGTTCAAAAGGCAGACGGACAGATTATTCTTTTTATTGATGAGCTTCATACCTTGGTTGGGGCGGGAGCGAGTGAGGGTTCAACCGATGCATCCAATCTATTAAAACCCGCTCTTGCTAGAGGAGAACTTCGAACAGTTGGAGCGACAACCTTAAAAGAATATCGGGAATATATTGAAAAAGACGCTGCCTTAGAAAGACGCTTTCAGCAAGTGTATTGTGCTGAACCGACAGTGGAAGATACTATCGCAATTTTACGAGGCTTAAAAGAAAAATATGAAGTGCATCACGGGGTGCGAATAAAGGATGAAGCTTTAATTTCTGCAGCAACTCTTTCGAATCGGTATATAACAAACCGTTTTTTGCCCGATAAGGCAATTGACCTTGTGGACGAGGCTGCAAGTAGGTTAAAGATGGAAATTGAAAGTCAACCCGTGGAATTAGATAAGGTTGAACGAAAGGTTTTACAGCTTAACATTGAAAAGGTTTCTCTTTCGAGTGAATCTGACCCGAGCTCTGTAGAAAGATTAAAAAAACTTGAGGAAGAACTTAAAGAATTAAAAGAAAAACGAGATGTGATGAACGCTCAGTGGCAGAATGAAAAGGCTCGCATTGCAGATTCTCAAAAACTAAAGGAAGAACTTGAACGCTTAAAAAATGACGAGGCTCGTTTTGTTCGAGAAGGTAATTTAAACAAGGCAGCTGAACTTAAGTATTCTAAAATTCCAGAACTTCAAAAAAAGTTAGACAAAATAGCAGAGGAACTTTCTGCGAAGTCTGAAAATGGAAGACTTTTGTTGCGAGAAGAAGTGAGTGAGGACGACATTGCTAAGATTGTTTCGATGTGGACGGGAATTCCCGTTACAAAAATGATGGCAAGCGAAAAGCAAAAATATTTGCAGTTAGAAACTGTTTTGGAAAAGAGAGTTGTCGGACAAAGTGAGGCAGTTGCTGCAGTTTCCGATGCAATTCGACGAAATCGGGCAGGGCTTTCTGATGAAAACCGTCCGATAGGTAGTTTTTTGTGTTTAGGTCCAACTGGTGTTGGTAAAACTGAACTTGCTCGAACGCTGGCGGACTTTTTGTTTGATGATGAGCGGGCTTTAACTCGAATTGATATGAGCGAGTACATGGAAAAATTTTCGGTAACTCGCTTGATTGGGGCGCCTCCCGGATATGTAGGATACGATGAAGGAGGACAGCTAACTGAGGCTATTCGTCGTCGACCTTATAGCGTAATTTTGTTTGATGAAATTGAAAAAGCACATCCCGATGTGTTTAATATTTTTTTACAGCTTTTGGATGACGGGCGGCTTACAGATAGTCAAGGGCGAGTTGTTGATTTTAAAAACACAATTATTATTATGACTAGTAATCTCGGTTCTCAATTCTTGTTGGAAGAACGCGATAAACATATAGCTAAAGAAAAAATCGACGGGCTTTTAAAAAGTCATTTTAGAGCAGAGTTTTTGAATCGCATTGATGAAACCTTATATTTTAACAGGCTTGAAAAAAGTGATATTCGTAAAATTACGGATATTCAACTTGAGAATGTTAGTGTTCGTCTTGCTGAAAAGCGTTTAAAGCTGGAAGTCGATGAGGGGGCAAAGGATTTTTTAGCCGATGTGGGGTATGACCCAATTTTTGGTGCCCGCCCTCTAAAACGAGCAATTCAAACAGAATTGGAAAATCCACTGGCTAGGAAGGTTTTGGAAGGCAAATACCCAGAAGGTTCAACGATAAGCGTAAAAGCAGAGAGCGGGAAATTGGTATTTGAATAGCTATCCACAAATTTAATATTTTGACTAGACAAAATATTAAATTTATTTATAATGTGAACACAAGAGGTGATTTATGAAAAAACTCAATGTTTTTTTAGCTTGTGTTTTAGCAAGCTTGGTGTTTTTTTCTTGTGGTAAAGAAGCAGAAAAAAATGTATTAAACAAGGATAAACCCCTTGTGTTCTTTAACAGACAACCATCTGACCCTGTAAGTGGTATTATCGATATGGAGACGATGAACTGGAATGAGCAAACCTATTATGTAGGTTTTGATGCGAAAGCTGGTGGAGACGTACAAGGTCAAATGATAGTTGACTTTTTGGAAACTGCTGATCTTAACTTGGACCGCAATGGTGACGGCATAATTGGTTATGTTTTGTGCATTGGAGACGTAGGACACAATGACTCAAATGCTAGAACTGAAGGTGTTCGTAAAGCTCTAGGAACTTGGGCGGGAACTATTGAGCCATCAATTACTCAAGAAGGCAAAATTACAATTGCTGGAAAAGAGTTTAAGGTTGTTGAACTTGCAGGAAAGCCAATGACAGGAACAGACGGTTCAACTTGGAACGCTAACGCTGCAACAGATTCTATGAGTGGCTGGGCAACAAAGTTTGGTGAACAAATCGATATGGTTATTTCAAATAATGACGGTATGGCAATGGGTTGTTTACAAGCATCAAACTATCCAACAGGTGTTCCAATTTTTGGTTATGATGCTAATAGCGATGCTCTTGAAGCTATCGGTGCAGGAAAACTTACAGGAACAGTTTCACAAAACGTAGATGCACAGGCAGCTGGTACTTTGCAAGTTATTAGAAACTTGGTTGATGGTTTAACTGGAGGAGATGTTTACAAAAAGGGATTTTCTCAGTCCGACCAATATGGCAATAAAATTTCTGCCCTTATGGAATTTTGGGATGATGAAAAAGCTATAATGGCTACAAACTCCGCCGTAACTATCGATAACTATAAAAATTATGCAGGTAATGCTAGAGACACAGGTATTAAGCAAATTGAAGCTCCGAGTAAAAAAGTTCTCCTTACAATTTACAACGCAGGAGATAACTTTCTCTCATCTTCATACTTGCCTGCTTTGAAACATTATGCAACTTTAATGAATTTAGAGCTTACAATAGTGCAGGGAGACGGTCAAAACGAGTCAAGCTGTTTGGACAAATTTACAAATCTTAACAGTTTTGATGCCTTTGCTATTAACATGGTAAAGACAAATTCAGGTGCTGACTATACAGACAAATTAAAGTATTAAAATTAAAGATGAGAACAGGGGTATTATTTACCCCTGTTTTTTATATAAATTTTATCTTATGTTTGGGGTTTTGTTGAATTTAGCTCTGTTTAAGGAATAACTTAACAATATTTTATACCTAAACATTTTATCTAGAAGTAGGAGAAATGTTATTATGAAACGTTCAATTAAGTCTTATAAGATATTAGGTATGCCAATACCTTTGTTTTTTGTTGTATCAATTGTTTTAATTATTGGAGTTTGTTGGAATAAACTCCCTGGTGGTATGATAGGCGCACTCCTTTTAATGATGCTACTTGGAGAGGTTCTAAATATCATAGGTGATAACGCCCCAATTATAAAAACATTCCTCGGAGGAGGACCAATTGTAATCCTCTTTGTTTCAAGTGCATTGGTTTATTTTAAGGTTTTTCCTGAATCGGTGATAAAAAATGTTTCTACTTTTATGAAAAGTGGAGGCTTTTTAGATTTTTATATTGCGGCTTTGATTACAGGTTCGATTCTAGGTATGAATCGTGACTTGCTTATAAAAGCAACCGTCCGCTATTTACCTTGTATAATTGGCTCAGTTGCCTTTGCTTTAATTTTTGTTGCAGCGGGTGCTCCATTATTTCATCTAAGTCCCGCAGAAGCAATTGCGTATATTGGCATTCCTATTATGGGGGGCGGAATGGGGGCTGGTGTGGTGCCTATTTCACAAGTTTTTTCTTCTGCATTAAACATTCCAACTGAGCAAATTCTTTCTAGGTTAGTACCTGCGGTAGCATTGGGCAATGCTTTTGCGATAGTAGCAGGCGGTCTTTTGAATAGACTAGGCGAAATAAAGCCCTCTTTAACTGGTAATGGGCATATGATGAAAGCGGGTAACTTTGAGATGCCAGAAGGAGAGGATACAAAATCTTTTGAGCTTGCTGATTTTGGTACCGCTATCGTTATAGCAACTGCCTTTTTTGCTTGGGGGAAAATTGTTTCTGAACTTTTAAAACTTATCGGTGTAAATATTCACACTTATGCATGGATGATTATAAGTGTTGCTTTAGTAAAAGCTCTTGGTCTTTTACCTGAAAAATTTGAAAAGGTTTGTTCGCTATGGTATAAATTTGTTGCAACAAACTTTACATCTGCTCTTTTAGTTGGTATTGGAATTGCATATACAAATCTAGGTGATATTATAGCAGCTTTTTCTCTTTCTTATGTCGTATTAGTTATGTTAGTTGTCTTTGGTGCGATTGTAGGAGCAGGTTTGGTTGGTAAGCTTGTAGGATTTTATCCCATCGAAGCGGCTATTACTGCAGGACTTTGTATGGCAAATATGGGTGGAACTGGAGATGTTGCAGTTCTCACAGCCTCAAAACGTATGGAACTTATGCCTTTTGCACAGATATCTTCACGAATAGGAGGGGCTTTTATTATTCTATTAGCTTCATTTTTGGTTCCGATATTTTTCGGCGCTTGATTTGTGAACATATAAGTGTGCTTAAAAACTTTAGTTTTTGCAAAGCTCAAAAAACAAGTGTTTTGGGCTTTTGCAAGATATCTATAGTTTATTTAAACAGGAGATTTTTAGTTTGAGCAATAACTTTTTGGAAATAAAAAATTTAAGCAAGGCGTTTGGAAACAATAAGGTCTTGGATAAAATTAGCTTAAATGTGGTTAAATCTAGTGTTTTAGGTCTTATGGGAGAAAACGGAGCGGGCAAGTCAACACTGGTAAAATGTCTTTTTGGAAGTTATCAAAAAGATGAAGGAGAAATCTTTTTAGACGGACAATTAGTTGATTTTAAAAATCCAAAAGATGCTTTAGAAAATGGTGTTACAATGGTTCACCAAGAACTAAATCTTTGTTTGGATATGACTGTTGCTGACAATTTGTTTTTAGGGCGTTTTCCAACAAAGTTTGGAATAATAAATGAACACGAAATGTTTGAAAAAGCTACAAATATTTTTTCCAAACTAAAAATAAATATCAATCCCAAAAGAATTGTTCGTACAATGTCAGTCGCAGAAAAGCAAATGGTTGAAATTGCAAACGCAGTTTCACATAATGCAAAATTAATTGTCTTAGACGAACCAACATCTTCGCTTACAGAAAGAGAAGTCGAAAAACTGTTTTCCATTATTAAAAAGCTAAAATCGCAAGGTGTTTCTTTTATCTATATTTCCCACAAAATGGACGAGGTTTTTGAAATATGTGATGACGTTTCAGTTTTGCGAGACGGTAAACTTATTTTTACAAAACCCACAAGCGAAACAAAAATGACAGAACTTGTTTCGGCAATGGTGGGACGAGAATTAAATAAAAGATTTCCCGAAATTGATAATGAGCCGGGCGAACCATATTTAGTTGTAAAAAACTTAACAACAAAATACAAGCCAACTTTAAAAGATATTTCCTTTAGTGTTCACAAGGGAGAAATTTTCGGAATTTACGGTCTTGTTGGTGCTGGGCGTAGCGAATTATTAGAAACGCTTTTTGGTATTCGCTCTATCGCTTATGGTGAAATTTTACTTGGGGGAAAAAGAATTAGCTTGCAGAATCCTGCCGAAGCGATGGATTATGGTTTTGCATTATTGACCGAAGAACGAAAACTCAATGGTATGTTTGAAAAAGCTTCAATAGGATTTAACATTGCAATATCCAATTTGGAGCAGTACAAAAATAAATTTGTGCTTTCTGACGAAAAAATTCGACAGGCAGCAAAAAAAGAAGTTGAGCGAATGAGAGTTCGTTGCACTTCCATCAAACAACTTATGTCAAGCTTGAGCGGTGGAAATCAGCAAAAGGTTATTATGTCAAAATGGCTTGAACGTTCTCCCGATGTGTTTTTAATGGACGAACCAACTCGCGGTATAGACGTTGGAGCAAAATACGAAATTTATGAACTCATCGTTCATATGGCAAAGTTGGGCAAAACAATAATCGTAGTTTCCAGTGAAATGCCTGAAATTTTAGGTATTACAAATCGTATTGCAGTTATGTCGAACAATAGACTTGCGGGAATTGTTACAACAAAAAACACTGACCAAGAAGAACTACTTTGGCTTTCATCTGAGTTTTTATAACTTTTTATTTTTTATCATATGTTTTTTGGGCGTTCCCCTCACTATCGTTCGGGTCGGGCTATTCGGGGCTATCGGTACGAACGCACTAAAATATCGTGCGTTCGTGTACAATTTTTGGCATTTTGAAAAATGCCAAAAATTCCCCTACTATCCCTAACGCGAGTAACAAAAAACGTCCGTGTTTTTTGTTACTCGTCGAGTTTTGCAACTTGACAAAATTGGTGTTTGCAAAACTTGCTAAATGTTTGTACTAGCCGATCGAAATCCGTGTCGGGAACAATAGGGAGTTTTTCCCTTCGCTTAAAATTTATTTTCGATTCTGTCTAGGTTTTTGCGATCAAATAATATCTCTGAAAGCTTTGCCATATCTCCTGCGAAGATGCGGTCTTTGTCAACGAAGGAAACATTTTCACGGATTAGTTTTTGCATTTCGCCTGTGCCTCTGCCGAAAGTTTTTACTTTGCGTAAGTCGCAAGCTTGGGCGGCAACCATCCATTCGATTGCAAGGACGTCTCGGACATTTTTGACGATAACGGCAAGTTTTCGAGCGGCGGTAGTTCCCATACTGACGTGATCTTCTTTATTGGCGGATGAGGTGATGGAGTCGACACTTGCAGGATGAGCGAGAACCTTGTTTTCGGAAACTAAGCAAGCGGCGGTGTATTGAGGAATCATATAGCCGGAATTTACGCCGCCATTTTCAATTAAAAACGCAGGAAGTTCGCCATTGAGTTGTGGGTTGACAAGGCGTTCTGTGCGACGTTCGGAAATATTTGCTAATTCGGAAATCGCAATACCTAAAAAGTCTAGGTTTATTGCCATTGGCTCGCCATGAAAATTGCCCCCTGAAATAACTTCACACGTGTCGGGAAAAACGATGGGGTTGTCAGTAACGGAGTTCATTTCAATCTCCACTTCTTTGCGGACATGAGCTATAGCGTCTGCAACTGCTCCGTGAACCTGTGGTACGCAACGCAATGTGTATGGGTCTTGGACATCATTTTCACGAGTGTTGATGGAGCTACTTCCGTTTAGCATTTTTAAAATGTAGGCAGCACAGTCTGCTTGCCCTTTATGAGGACGAACTTTTTGGATACGCGGGTCAAGAGCTGCAGTAATCCCCCGAAAAGCTTCAAAAGTTAATGCAGCTCCCATATTTGCAGCCTTGAGAAGATTTTCCGAATCATAAACAGCAAGAGCTCCGAGTGATGTCATAACCTGTGTTCCGTTAATTAAACCCAAACCGTCTTTACCTGAAAGCTGAACAGGTTTTAAGCCCGCTCGTTTTAAAGCTTCGGCACCTGAAATTAACTCGCCCTTGTAATAAGCCTTGCCTTCGCCTATAATTACAAGACAAACATGGGCAAGGTTTGCGAGATCTCCACTTGAACCGAGTGAACCTTTACGAGGAACATACGGCGTAATCTTGTGGTTTAACAAATCAACCAAACGCTCAACGACTTCCGGTGTAACTCCTGAAAAACCACTTGCAAGTGTGTTCACCCTTAAAAGTATAATTCCACGAACGACATCTTCTTCAAAAGGTTCACCAACTCCGCAAGCGTGGCTTAAAATTAAGTTGCGTTGTAAATCGCTGTTTTGCTCGCGACTAATGGAAACTGTAGAAAGTTCTCCAAACCCCGTTGAAATGCCATATGTTGGAACTCCACTTTCTACAATTTTATTTACCACATCTTTTGCAACTCGGATCTTTTTTTTCGAGTCCTCCGAAATCACAACTCGTTTATAAAAACGAACAACTTCAATAAAATCCTCAACAGTTAAATCTTTGCCTGTAAGAACACAATCTGCCATAAAATCTCCTTCAAAGCGTTTGCTAGCTTATAAATAAAATATTCTGATATTATTATAAAATATTTTATAATAAATATTAAGAGGTAAAAGTTTTTGTGCTTTAACTTTTGTAAGACTTGTCCTTACTTTTCGAAAATCACTTATCTGCTCGTCTCGGATGACGAGCAGTTGTAAACTAGCGTTGAGCTTTTTTCTCAAATCGGACAAAGTTGGGCGGAAATTTTTGACGCACAAAAATT